>JBMYRY010000307.1:0-4182 GCA_049602795.1 Bradymonadia bacterium | reverse complement strand
CTCGGCAACGCCCCATACATCGTAGCGGTCCCCACGGAACTCACCGAAACCGTAAACACTGCTGAAATCACCTGGGAGTTATCTAAGACCTGGGCAACAGGGCTCAAGACCATCGCATCATCGCGTGCTGGCAGCTCGGCACCAAGCGGTTTATTCACGCTCGGCGTTGCTTTTGATTCTGGCAAGATTATCGATCTTGTCCAATCTGCCGCTAAGGCGGTTGCAGCAAAGCCTTTCAAGTGTGGTGATCTGATGGATATCAATCGATCGCTCGCAGAGACGAATGGCAAGATTATGTTCGTCCCTCCTTTTGCTAGAGCTTTCAGAGCATTGGACATCACGCTCACTGGATTGAGCGGAACGGGTGGTCTAATGGCCGCAAATCCAAGTGGTCATCTTCTGTTGAGCGCTGAAAATGCGCCGCTTGTCTTTGAAGCAGTAAAGGGTCTGCTGCCAATGCTTGCTGCCTTACCTGCATTAAAGGACGATGGTCAGCCAGTGCCGCTGCAATTTCCACTACCGCCCTCGATCAAATCACCACATATCGGTATTGGCAAACATGCCCTTGGAATTTCTTTTGGAACCGGAGAAGAGAAGAAACTACAAGCAATTCTTTCCAGCGGCAAAACCTCCCCTGCTCCGATTGTCGGCTTCGCTTACGACTTTGATGCCCTCATGAAGATCCTGACTCTCGCTGCCAGCGAACCGCAAGCAGCCCAGGCAGTGAAGGAAATCATGGACCTTGGTTTATCGGGTAAAGCGTCCATGTCCCTACGCTTCACCGACCGCGGCATCAGCATCACAAGCCGCCAGGTGACGCAAAAGAAATAGGTTTGTCGGTCGTTTCGACCGGCGACGGACAACATTCGCATGCTGAGGTCAAACAGCTAATGCCCTCAGGTTTGTGAACCGGAGGACCGGGGCAACTCACACGCTCCGTCCTCGCAACGCCCAGTCCACTTCAGGCGATTCTTAGCAAATACCCGGTAGCCCATATCGAGGACCTGAACAACACCAGGTATTCGCGATATCCAGATCAATGAACGAAATCCGACCCGTCCATAAAGCTGCCGGAATACCTCTACTCCTTCCATCAGCGACTCCCCTTCGACTCTGCCGTGAATCGCATCCATGAGTGTCTCATACGAAATGCCCGTGTGCGCCACCGCGTCAAAATCCGAAGCGGCGATATCGGTGAAGATGATGCGGTCGCGCCGATCCAACCAGCGCAACATGTTGATTTCCTTAAGACACAGATGACACGCTCCATCGTAGAACACTTCAAATTTCTTATTCATCTCTATGGCCATTGGACTACCTCCACTCGTTTGATACACAGTGGTGTCGATTGGCTACATACTTTATGGTGTTTTTGTCTTTCTCAGTCTGAATTCGAAAAAATGACCCGAACCGCTACCCATCTTCACTGTCTGTATTGCTGGTCACCCAGTTCCCATTGTATCTGTGACTTAGCGCATCCCATCGAAAACCTTATGCCCGTGAAGATATACATTCATCACAAAGAGCTAAGCCGGCGTAGTAATTCGTCACACTTGCTTAAACTCGCTCTCAAGAACGTCTCATTTGAAGTGCACGGCGCACCGAATCACACAACCAATTGGCCTTCGGCAGCCAAGGCACAACGCTCATGCGTCCTATTTCCCTCAGACGACGCTCAGCCCCTGACAGTTCAGGATCGTGAACAGTTTGACCAACTCATCATCGTCGATGGCAATTGGCGACAAGCCAAGAAAGCCGCGAACCGACTCAAGAAGCTTCCATGTCCACATTTTCGAACCCTGCCCTTTCAAACTCCTTCTGAGTTCAAGTTGCGGACCCAAAGTGCACTGGACCGTTTATCAACCTTTGAAAGCGTTGCTCGAGCGATGGCGATCCTCGAAGACCCAAACCCTTGGGAACTGATGATGCCCATCTTTAGAGCCCATGTTTCAGTGACAATGGAACAACGAAGCCGACGGGGATTGCCGAGTAAAAAGAATCTGAGATGACGCTACTCTCCATACCGGGAGATAGGCTAAGATGGACGGGATGAACTTGAAGAGGGAGAGGCGTGGACACGTCAGCATCAACGATCCAGCACTCGCTTTTGCTCGACTTCAGAGCCCGCCTCAACGATGACAACCGGCGTCTCTTGAATCGAAGGACGTTCTCGCACATTGCCCCCGTCGCTCAATTCGTGCCATCCGAAGATTCACATCTTTCAACCATTGTCCCAGCTGTATCCGATTGGGTGGACAAATGCATCGACCAAGATAATTTGGGCTACTGCTGTGTGGCTTTCTTTCCCGTACGCGTGCCGCACGCCTCCGCTAGTGCCGCAATGGATACACCGCTAGCACCTCTTCTGTGGTATTCGGTTGATGCATTTGACGGTGCGAACAATCAACTTCAACTGAATACAAGCACCGTCCGAATCAATGTAGGTCTCCTCTCTGATCTAGGCGGTCTGCCCCCTGACGCCACTCAATTCGAGCAGCTAACCAATCGATTATCAACCGACGTCCTCAACGCCAAAACACTCAAATGGCTGCTACAAAAGCTCAATGAAATTGCACCAGATGTTGACTGGGGATGCCTGACCCGACCATTGGAGACAACTGACTGGGTTTCCATGCTCAATCATGCCCCGTCCTATGACACCCCAGAATGCTATCCCTATGCATTTGTCGGTCTCATTCAACCTACAAGCACTCAGGAACAATTGAGAAATGAAGTCGAGCAAAGTGTACTCAACTGTACGTCATTGAGTGCATTACATGCCCTATTTCAAACGAAAACCGTACCACTTACAGGGTCCGAAACGCCTTTAGCTTGGTACTCACCGAGATTATCAACAGAACAAGCATCCACGCTGGAATTGATGCGTGAAAGACAGATTACCGCCGTCGTAGGTCCCCATGGGTCCGGTAAAACATCTACTCTCGTGGCTGCGGCATTGGCCGAGGTCGCGAATGGAAAAACTGTTCTTATTTCGGCACCATCCACCGCATCGCTTGACCAACTCGCCGATGGCGTTCGGAAAGCATCGGACAATTCGGTGCCCTTCATTCGCAGTTGCGGTGGAGGTGAACTGCGACTCTTGCTCAATCGAGTCAAAGCGATCCTGGACGATCAAACACCGCTGGAAAACATCGTTGAGCGCGATGTCATGAGTCGGCGAGCCTTGACCAAAACCCTGGATGCTCTCTCGGTTGAGACCAACAAATTTATGGGTCATTTCAAAGCAACCAACAAAAAACCAGGACGCTTTAACGAATTAGTTCAGCGTCTCCTGAACCCGACAATACACGAGCCTGCGATTAATGATTTTCAAACGAAGATTTTAAAATTAGAACACCAGACGGACCTCGCGTATACGCGGTCGTTGAAAGCATCCATTGAAAGAAGAGGGCGTGAAGCCGCCGAGACCTGTCGCGACCACCTACTTAATTTCGTACAGAGTGAAAGTACTCAAGACATTCATCTGAACGGGTTGGACCTTGCGCCTGAGGTGTGGTCTGCCCTCTTTGCAATGATTCCCATCTGGATCATTGATGCGCAAGCGATGGCAAGACTGTTGCCCTTCTCAGAAGGTATTTTCGATGTCGGCTTGATTGATGATGCCCATCGAATGGATAGTGCGGTCTCTTGGCCGATTCTGTTCCGAGTCCAAAGCGCCCTGCTTGCAGCGAACCAAATCTCGCGTTTGGCGCTCGAAAAAGACACCTTACCAACAACTCTCTGGACGCTATACCAGCGCTTAGTGAACACGCACAATGCCCATCCTATGGGTGTACTTGGAATGAATTATCGAGTGAATAATGGGCGTACTCTGATTTCACAAAGCAATTCGCTGACGACAGACTCAGATAACCTACAGTCACCAGGTACCGTAAACCTTGGTCTGCATTGGCATTCCCTTATGATTGATTCACGTACAGATAGCCCGGTCGACCGTGAGACCCAAACAGCCGTAGAATGGGTTAAATCATACCATTCGGCGCATCGTCATCATCGACTGCCCAAAACCATTGGCATCATCTCGCCATCGCGATCGCAAGTACAGCGTCTCACGGAACTTGCGCAAGAACGCTTACCCATACACCTTTTTCCACGTCATGCACTCGTGATTGGCTTACCAGAACATTTCGATGGTCGGGATAAGGACATTATGCTCGTCTG
>JBMYRY010000306.1:0-4185 GCA_049602795.1 Bradymonadia bacterium | reverse complement strand
ATTGCCAAAGCAATCAGTGGCGTTTGGCCGAGACCTGTGATGACCATTGTTGTGAAATGGGTTGTAGTGCCGAATAATTCACATTTTTCAGGAAAAAAAATGCCCATCGCGTTGACACTTCGAGTGAGTCAGTCGCTCTCGGTCCATAGAGTGGATTGTGTTGAGGAGCGATGGCCATGCAAGTTGCTGTTTCCGAGCCTGAAATACGCCGTTGGCGTTCGGGATCTACAATGATGAATGAGCTGAAAGGTTTAAGCCGTCGGGAAATCGCCGATATTTATCAAACGTATGGCGCTTTGATGCGCAGACGCTGCCTATTCGTGATCAAGAGCGACTCCCTCGCCGAGGATGTTCTTCAAACCGTATTCGTCAATCTCATTCGATATGGTGGGGGCTTTAGAGAAGCGAGCTCAAAATTAGCCTTTCTGTACACTACGTGTGACCGCGCCTGCTGGGCGCTCATTGACAAGCGTAAGCGTCGCGACGTGCGTGAGCATGCGTATGTGTCACCCAAGCCCGCGCCAGCTGCGGAGCAGATTGCTAACCGTGACTTAGTACTCAAAGTACTCGATTGTCTAGAACCAGATCATAGACAACTTGCCATGCTCCTCTATGTGGATGGCGTAAGCCAAGGTAAGGCTGGGGAGAAGCTCGGAGTGTCCAGGCAGACCATCAATAAACGTGTGAAAGAAATCACTCAAATCGCTCAACAGTTCTCAGAGGAGACAGAATGAAAGAGTGTCCAAGCCCTTTCGAACTCGAAGCCTATTTTGTGGGTGAATCCAATGCGGAACTCGATACACACATCGGGGGTTGCGAATCGTGTCGTGCCTATGTGCAGACACTCGGCGAAGAGCGGAGTCAGATGCTCGTCAAACGATCTGTGACGGACTTTTTAAGTGACCCGGTGCTCAGAGATGAATTTGAGAAGAGTGAGGCTAAGCCCTGGTGGCGACGGGTGTTAACCATGCCTATCTTAGTCCCTTCACTCATCACCGCCGCGGCCCTCGTTGTTTGGGTCCAATCACCGAGTAACAGCATCGATGGCGACCGTTCAAGTCCAGGTCGCTTGACGCCTGACGGTTTATCTCTCACCACCAATGATACGCTCCGATCAAAAGGGCGTGCAATCACCCTCATTGTCGAGCGTAAACGTGGAGCGAAGGTAGAAGCCTTTACCACCACTGTCCCGGTTCAAAAGGATGATACCATCGGCATCACCTTACAACTGGCTCAACCAGCGACACTCTCGGTAGCATTGCAAGATCTCAGCAGTGGTCAATGGATACGTTTGGCTCGAAGTAAGAGGTTTTCGGCTGGTCGGTCCACAGTGACCAAAGAGGCAAGTCAAGCAGTCACAGACAATGAGACTCGTGGTAGAGTGGTGGTGGGGGACCCGGCAGACGTGGAGGCGGTCATGATAGGGGCAACGCCCAATCAGCCATTGATTGAATTATCCATCGTACCGGAGGCGAGCTTTTGATTCGGACTTTCTTCTTCATTTGTTGCGTGCTGTGCATTGGACGTCAAGATGCAGCGGCAGAGAGTACTCGATTGGTCCTCGCCATCGGTCAGAATGAAGGACTTGCGGGCGAAATGCCGCTTCAATACGCGCATGACGATGCTCGAGCATATGCGCACCTTTTGCAGGGTCAAGGCGGTGTGGCCCCTCGGCACACCGTCGTTTTAACCGAGACAACGCCAGCAGAACTCGAAAAAGGACTGAAGCAAATCGCAACCCTTGCCACGCAGGCTAAGGGTGATGTTCTCTTTTTCTTTTATTACTCCGGCCATGGCGACAGCCATGCTCTGCATCTTGGAACCAAGCGCTTTCATCTGAGCGACCTGAACGAACGGTTGAACACCGTACCCGCTAAGTTGCGGGTCGCGGTGATCGATGCGTGCCGATCCAAGGACGATACTCAAGCCAAGGGTTTTCGAACTGCCGCGCCGTTTGAGACACGAATTCAGGCACCAAGGGGGCTTGAAGGGGTGGTCACCGTAAGGTCTTCGGCGGATGGCGAGGCATCACAGGAATCCGATCAGCTACGCGGTGCTGTGTTTACGCATTTCTTTATGGCTGCCTTAAGGGGGGCCGCAGATCGAGATCAAGACTTACGGGTCTCGCTCAGTGAAGCGTACGGCTATGCCTACGACCAAACCGTTCGCCGCTCGGCTGCAGGTACTGGCAATGTAATGCACCCCTCGGTCGACCTCGATATCGAAGGCGCAGGTAAATTGATGATCACCGATGTACTCCGCACGACTGCCAGCATTGAACTACCAAGAGAAGGCAACGCACGCTACTTAATCTATCGACGACCCCTTGGCACCCTGGTCAACGAGACCTGGTCCGATTCGAGCCGTCGAATCGCCATACCGATTGCTGACGGAGAATACTTGGTACAACGCAGAAAGCGTGGTGACTCTGGTGCACTCGTGACCACCGTCAGACCGGGTGATTCCATACAGCTCAAGCCTGGTTCGTTTCGGTCAGTGCCAAAAGAGGTTTTATCCATGAAAGGTGGACGGCTACGACTGGTTGAAGGGGAATTGAGCGTTGCGTATGTCCCTAATTTGCACGTTGATGGCACTGCGGAACATCGCGGTCAAATTCGATATAGCCTGGGTCCTGTGCGGTGGGCAGTGAGCCTGTCTCTAGAGGTTGGCGAACATCGATACTCGAATGCGAATGATAACCGAACAGAACAATGGGTAGGCGGGGACGTCCGCGGGGTGATGCGTAATGCCTTTGGGCCCCTCGACCTGTTTTCAGGCGTCCTATGGCGCGCCATTTCACAAACAGTGTCACGCAAAGCCGACCGCCTTGCCCAAGCCGCTGGCTATGTCGCCGAGGCAGACTACAGCGGATTTGGTGCTGGACCTACTGCGGGGGTACTCTGGCGTACGCCCATTGGTGGTTCTACGTTCATCGGCATGGAGGCGAACACCACACTGCTGGTGGTCAAAGAAGGCACTACCTTTGCCTACCGACCTTCTGCAGGTGTAGGCGTCACTTTAGGTTGGACGCACTAGTCTCTCTTCTTTCCCTTCAAGTTGTCATGCGCACAGCAACGTATTGGAGCGTGGGCAAAGCAATTCTTGCAGCACTGGACCATTACGGTCTAACCGTCGCTATCCCTTGAGGTGGGGGTAGAACTCTTTGCCAGAATTATAAGGATGAAAAATGTACCCTAGGTCTATTTAACCTGCCCTTAAAGCTGACTCAGCTAGTCCAAAGACATTGCGGATAAAACAGTCGTTCATCCCGCTACCCCTCGCCCTATAAACCACTTCACGCGCCGAAATAAAGTCGATTGAAATCAGTAACTTAGAAGAAAAATGAAAGATGATCGCTTTTTTTTTGCCCAAATTTATCACTTGGGGGTCCAGCTAGATGAAACCAAAAAACGCGGATGAACCGCACAATAGAAAACCAAGGAGAAACACGATGAAAATCGAATTAAACACACTCTTTAGTGGTCTCGTATTGAGTCTGCTTGCCCTCACCGGCTGTGCCACAGATTTGGCAAAAAACGCAGGTGAAGAACCATCGACGGATCGATCCAGTCTCTCAACTCAGGGTGGAGAGGCACCCGAGATTCTGGTCTCTCCTGAGCCGGATGGAGAAACAGCAGAGAACAGCGGAGAAGACGAAGAGCGAGAAATTTTAGTGTCACCAGAGGAAGACCAAGGCAACGGAGAGCCGGAGATCTTGGTGTCACCAGAGGAAGACCAAGGCAACGGAGAGCCAGAAATCTTGGTGTCACCGGAGCCAGATGAGGATGGTGAGGGATCAGAGGAGGAGTCGTATGAAGACGAATCTAACGAGGAACTATGTGATGCACAATTCGAAGCGGAACTGGCATGTGCCGAGGAAGCCGAAGTCTGTCTTGAGGCATTATCTGTTCATGAAGAAACTGGCGAAGAGAACGACGAAGAGGGTGTATTCACACTTGTCGAAGCATGCTGGGAAGAAGAAGAGCAATGCTTTGCAGAGGCACAGACTTTTGGGTGTGACCTCGGGTCTGAGGATGATGAGCAAGAGCCAGATCATTGCGAAATCGAACTCGATGAATGTTTCGCAGCGGCTACCGGTGAAGGTGAAGGTGAAGGTGAAGGTGAAGGTGAAGGTGAAGGTGAAGATGAAGGTGAAGGTGAAGGTGAAGGTGAAGGTGAAGGTGA
>JBMYRY010000305.1:0-4186 GCA_049602795.1 Bradymonadia bacterium | reverse complement strand
CTGGCGAATTGGTTTCGTCTGAAGTGCTTTTGGGGCGTACCGTGGTACTTGAATTCTGGGCGACCTGGTGTCCGGCGTGTGTCTCGTCTCTGCCTGCGCTTAATGCGTATCGAGACTCGGTGAAAGACGAACCGTCTATTTCGGTTTTTGGCGTGCACGTCCCTAAGGGTGCTTTTGCCCCAAGCGTATCCGCCTTTATGGAGCGTCGGCAATATAGCTTTGATGTTATTTTGGATCGGCATGCTGACTTGTCCAGAGCATTTCAGATTGATTCAATCCCGACATTGATCATTCTTGGACCCGATGGGCGGGTTCGGCATGTAAAGAATGGGGCCATTGGCGGTAGCGCGGAAGAGGGCGCACGTCGGATTGAGGATTGGGTTGCCAAGGCGCTCACAGACGAAGATTAGCTGAGCCCCCGATCTGGCAAGCTACATTAAGTCGACAGGATCAACGTCTACAATGACCCGTACAGAAGCCGGGACATCAACGCGCTTCCTCGCGCGTCGAATGACCTCATGAAGCATCCGTCGGTTTGTATGAGTGACCAAGAGCGCCCATCTTGATTTCCCCCGAATTCGTTCAACAATTGCCGGCGCTGGACCACGCAATAATGCGGGATCATTTTGGCAATTTTCTTGGATGAACTGGGCAAAACGTCGAAGGGTGACGGCCACGGCAGATGCATCTTTGCCTTCCGTTCTGATGACTACTGCCGACTGATAGGGGGGATAGCCAAAGAGCGAACGAGTCTGTGCTTCGCGTTCAATAAAGCCCTCATGATCGTGAGTCTGCAAAGATTGGAGTGCATGATGCTCGGGGTCATAACTTTGAATTAGGACTTTACCGGGTTGATCGCCTCGTCCAGCCCGACCCGCGACCTGAGTTAACAACTGTACGGTGCGCTCGCCCGACCTAAAATCAGGGAGTTTGAGGCCTGCATCTGCATCGAGTACGCAGACCAGTGTGACGTGGGGAAAGTCGTGCCCCTTTGTCACCATTTGGGTGCCTACCAAGATGTCGATGTCCCGCGACTTCATTCGCGCTAAGGTCTCATTAAGACCGTTGCCCATCGCGGTGTCTCGATCGAGTCGTGCCACTGAGCTTTTGGGAAAGAGGCTCTTGAGGGTTTCTTCGATCTTTTCGGTACCCGCACCCAGCGTTACTAGGGCATCTTTCCCACAACTTGGACACGTCTTTGGGAGTGGGCGAGCTGCATCACAGTAATGGCAGGCTAGACGGTTTCTGCCTTTATGCCATGTCATGGAGATTGAACATTGATTGCATTCCACGACATCGCCGCAGGCTTCGCATAGAGCAAAGGTGGAAAACCCTCTCCGGTTAAGAAAAATAATGACTTGCTCATGCTTGTTCAAAGTGGCTTCAATGGCCTCAACCATGGGCTTACTCAACGCCGAGCCGGAGAGTTTAGGGGCTGTTCTTAGATCGATTAATTCAACGCGTGGCAAAGTTCCGCCAGTGGCGCGCTCGGTTAAATCCAATCTTGAAAGTTTGCCGTTGTTAACATTCTGCAAACTCTCAAGAGATGGGGTCGCTGAACCCAGTATGACCGGGCATTGAGCTCTGTAGGCGCGCATGATGGCTAGATCTCTACCATGGTATCGAACGCCATCTCCTTGTTTGAAAGAGTGATCATGTTCTTCGTCTACAACGATCATGCCGAGATTGGGAATTGGGGCAAATACAGCAGAACGAGCGCCGATCGCGAGCTTAACTTCTCCTGACTGAAGACGAGACCAGTGCGCGAGTCGTTTCTGATCACTCATGCCGCTGTGCAGCACGGCAATGCCATCGCCAAGTCGTGCACGAAATCGCTGAACCAATTGGGGGGTGAGCGCGATCTCTGGTACGAGCACGAGTGCGCCTTGATTTTGTTTGAGGGTTGCCTCAATGACGCGTAGATACACCTCTGTCTTTCCACTACCGGTGACGCCTCTCAGCAGGAAACCGCCAAAGCCTTGATGTTTGGTGATTGTGTTAACGGCTTCCCTTTGCTGCTGGTTTAGCTGTGGGGGAACGTCAGGAAGAATCTGATCGTGAGCAAAGAGGTCTTGGTCCACCGTTACGAACTCGCAGGCAATTGCGCCGTCTTCACTTAATTGTTTGAGCGCACTGGAGGTATAGACTGGTTCTTGCCGGAGAACGGAAATTCGTATGGGACCTTTCTCGGCAATCGTGGCATGCAATAGATCGCGCTTTAGTGCGCGTCCCCCTCGGCCTCGAGGGGCAGTCGGTGCAGAATACACCGCGGACCATTGGGCCTCCACTTTGGTCTTGATGCGAGGTTTTTTGAGCACCACAGACTTCTCGATGATACCAAGTTTAAGCCATTTTCGTAATTGATGCGCCGTTGGAGTCTCCGGTAAATCGCTCAGCGCGAGCGTACCTGAGTTTGCCTTGAGTGCTCGGACGCAGTTTTCTAGTGCTCCGGAATACATACCCGGAAGAGTCAAGGTGCCCGATTCCGTTAGAGTTAGGGCCGGCTCGCCTTTGGGGTTGGTGCCCGAGGGATGGGCGCCTCGAAATACGTCCCCGATGGGCGCCTGATAGTAGTGAGCAACCCACGTAAGAAACTCAACGAGTGATGTAGAGAAGGTGGGTTGCTCTTCGTCGACGATGAGCGTGATGGGCTTAAGTTTGATATGAGGCAGCGGCGCTGGATCGAGAGCCACAATGTAACCAACCAGGAGTCGACCTTGAAAAGGAACAATGATCCGTTGACCAACCCCCACTTTATGACTCAATGCCTTCGGTACGGAGAAACTGTAGGTGCCTATTGTTGGGACGGGCACAGCCACTTCAACGCGTTGAACACCGGTTGGATTAGCGAGCAAGGTCAAGGTCTAGACTCCTCTAACACCAGTCAGTAGTTGGTTAAATGTCGAGGACGTCTGCTTCTTCTGCGGAGTCCATGACAAAGTGGAATCGCGCCTGTGGGTCTTTGCCCATGAGCTCGGTAATTGTGACTTCCGTGACCAAACGATCCATATCATCTATGCGCACTTGTAGAAGGCGGCGATGGAGTGGATCAAGCGTCGTTTTATAGAGGGTTGCAGGCATCATCTCGCCCAGCCCCTTGAAGCGTTGAATCTCGATTTTGCCCTTACCGCTATATGTTTTGACTAACTCTTCCTTTTTGGCGTCGTCGGCAGCCCAGTAGGTTTGCTTGCCCACATCAACTCGGTAAAGCGGAGGCTGAGCTAAGAACACATACCCTTCATCAATTAGGGGTCTTAGGTATCTATAGAAGAAGGTGAGTAGTAGGGTGGCAATGTGATGGCCATCACTGTCGGCATCCATGAGAAGAATGACTTTTCCGTATCGTAGTTTGCTGATGTCGAGGTCTGACCCCATGCCACATCCGAGAGCTTTGATGATATCTCCCAACTCTTGATTATCTCTTACCTTTCGCTCGGTTGCTTGCTCGGTGTTGAGCACTTTACCTCGAAGGGGCAGTATCGCTTGGGTTTGACGGTCTCGTCCTTGTTTCGCTGAGCCACCCGCGCTGTCGCCCTCCACGAGGAAAAGTTCGGACTCTGAGGGGTCAGTACTACTGCAGTCAGCGAGTTTGCCCGGCAAGTTGAGGCGATGGCTGACGGGCGTTTTGCGACGTACTGCGGCGGCTGCTGAGCGGCTCGCTTGTCGGGCTTTTGCGGCTTGAATGACCCGAGTTACAATGGCGTGCGCTTGGCTTTGATTACTGTGTAACCATTGCTCGAGTGTTGGTCTTACTGCGGCAGCAACAAAGTTACGGGCCTCGGTGTTGTTCAGTTTGTCTTTGGTTTGCCCCTGAAATTGGGGGTCATGAATAAATAAATTTACGATGGAGGTTAGACCTTCTCGAATGTCCTCGGAAGCAATGTTGATGCCTCTAGGAGAAAGGTCATGTACATCGATATAGTCTCGAACAGCCTTATTGATGGCGTCTCGTAAGCCGGCTTCATGAGTACCACCATCGTTGGTTGGTATGCCGTTTACGAATGAATGAATGAGGGTGTCTGTTGATTCTGTCCAGGTCAGAGCAATGCTGACTCGTCCTTCTTCGTCGTCTCGATTGGCGACGATCACATCGCCGAGAACAGATCGCCTGCTTCGGGCAGACAGCAGATCTGTAAGATATTCAGATATGCCACCTTCATGTTGGAAGTCATGTGATTTCCGTTGT
>JBMYRY010000304.1:0-4188 GCA_049602795.1 Bradymonadia bacterium | reverse complement strand
CTGATGGATTCCGGGCTAGTGCAGCACTCTAAGGCTGCTCCTGCACACCTCAAACTGTCATCTAGCCTGCAGGCTAACTTCTCGATCTTTTCTGATTTATCGCTATTTCTGGTGGAGGTGGCGAAAAGTCTTGGCATTGACGAAGACCCTCTTTTGATTGTGAGCCTTGTAGAAGGCATACAGGAAAATCCGATGCCGATTCTTTATGCCCAACGAAAAAAGCGGCGTGGTGAGGTGGTTGAGGCGTTGAAGCAGGAAGGGGTCCCTTTTGAAGAGCGAATGGAGCGTCTTGAGCATGTCTCTTGGGACATTCCGCCCTGTGATGAGCAACTCACAGCAATGTACCGACACTATTGTGACATGAAACCTTATTTGGCTGAGGACCTTTTCCAATCCAAAAGCATTGCGAGACATCTTCTGGAGTCCGGTGCAACGATCAACGAGTTCATTCGTGACTATGGATTGAAGCGCGCCGAGGGAACTGTTGTTCGTTATTTGAGCCAAACCGTTAAAGTGATCAAACAAACGCTGCCAGCAAACCTAACCTCTTCTGCTTTACTCGAGTGTGTATCAGAACTCGAAGCTCTGATTCGGCAGGTTGATTCGAGCTTTATTGTCGACCCAATGGCAACACAGCCGAAACCAGACCTTAAACAACAGCCTCTACCGCCGTTTTCTTTTTCAGACGCAAAGAAGCATATTCGAAGAACGGTCCACCAGATCCTAAATGCGTGGCAGGCGAACCAATTCGAACGAATCGCCGATCGTTTTGTGGGAGAAGATGGTGAAACGCTTTCTACCGAGCAAATTCAACCGAGTCTCGACGCCTATGAGGCAGTCCATGGTGATTTCCGTCTTACCCCGGCATTTCGCGATATCTCTGCCCTCATCGTGAAGGAAGACGCTGCCCAGTCTTGGACGTTCACGCAGCACCTCGGTCAGGATGCTAGCGATGAAGACTGGTACCTCATTGGACGTCTTGTCGCCTCCCCCGGTCCAAGCAGTCACCATTTAGCGATGTCATTCCTAGGCATTGAGGCGAAAGACTGAGGCGCCTGCTATAGCTGGATGCATTCCGTGGGTGCAGCACTACATCGACCAGATGTCTTACATTCTATGGAGTTCTTACATCCTTGATTACTTGGCGCACATCGTC
Source organism: Bradymonadia bacterium (assembly GCA_049602795.1). Classification (GTDB taxonomy): domain Bacteria; phylum Myxococcota_A; class Bradymonadia; order UBA7976; family UBA1532; genus JBMYRY01. Next base: position 3,032 of record JBMYRY010000304.1, on the reverse strand, counting down.
GACTGTCCATGTCTTTAACGAGCTTACAGAGACCTTCACGCTTGCAGCGAGTGGAGGCTGAACATCCCCGCTTTGTCGGCACGCACCCTTCATTCATCAAATCGGTTGATTTAGCACAGAGCCCCATGTGCTTGCAGACTCCGCTCTTCAAGCAGCCCTTCTGTGTCGTTGCACAGACGCCTCCGCTTAATGCGCATAACCCTCTTCGTGCACACAGCGTCGACCGCTTACATCCATGATTCGATGCCACACAAGTACGCCCTTCTAATGACTGACGGAATTCACACTTCCCCTCCGTCCTACAAATCTCGGACTGACGACACCCTTTACGGCTTTCAACACATCGACCATCCTTCAAAAGACACCGACCCGACAACTTGCAGGCTTCCGAATTCCGGCAACCAGAATCTGTGGCGATACAGCCATCAACGCTCCCCCCACATAAGCCGTTTTTTGCACAATCTAAAGATTCCGCACACGCGCTTGGCTTTTTGACGCAGCTTCGCCCATTGAAGCGGCATAATCCCTTACTTTTGCACTCATCCGACGCAAGGCATTCCTGTTGATGCGAACGGCACGCGGTCGACAACTGGCAATTTGCTTCATCAAAACTACAGGTCTCCCCAGCGCGTTTACATAGCCCATACTCCCGGCAGATCCTTGAACTCCGGCAACCTCCCTCGGTGACCACACACTGTCCATCCCTGCGTCCACACAAACCAGCCTCTGTACACGCCTCAGAGCCGGGGCACCCTGCGCCCAGGCTAGCGCATTCTCCGTCAATCCCTTTGCGGCATTTAAGGCTCCGAATGCATTCGACACCATCGAAGTTGCATACCATATTCTCAGGACACCCGCCGACACATTCATTGAGTGCGTGTAAGCAACGCTCGTTGAGTTCGCACGTTAAAGGCTCGAAGACACATCGCCCTTTATTTGCAACACACCGGTGCTCCTCGGCACACACAGCGGAAAGCTCGCATCCTTCCTGAGTGGCAACGCACAGACCATCGTCGAGTGCACATAAACCTTGTTCAACACAAGGGCATAAAGTCTCAATCCCATCGGCTTGAGCCAGATTGAACCCAGCTAAAAACATCGTCACAAGGGCAGCAAAACACGCAACCTTAGCACCAGAATTGCTCACAACTTCTCCTCCAAAGGGTTTGGTAGTTCATTTCGCGATCAAAATACATTGCACTCATACTGCGTTTGACGCTACCTAAACACTATAAACGACCGAGAGGACCCAACGATGTCAAAGCAAATGTTTTTTGTCTATATCAGTTTGTTCGCACTGCTCGCTTGCGGAGAGGATGTTGAGACTGGAACAAGCTCGGGTGAGGCCGGACAGCCGGGTGGTTCAGGTCCTACGCTCTCTCAAGAAGGGAAACTTCAGTTGACGCCATGCGATCAGATCACCTCCGGTGATCAATCAGCCTGCGAAACATCGATCTACAGTGTCAAAAACACCGCTGCAAGCCCTGGTGTACCTGATGACAGCCGAGTCGCCGTGGTCGGAATTGTGACCGGTTTAAGGATCAATGCAGACAACCTGTATTCACACCTGGTCCTGTCTTCGCCAAGCAATGATCCAAGCTACCAGGGTGAGGATTATTCATCCATCTGGATATATTTGAATAACGCTGATGATGAGACGCTTCGTGAACAACCACCTGTATTGGGGAGTTATGTTCAGGTAGTCGGTTCCGTCAAAACGCACTTTGGGCAACGGCAGCTTGAAAAAGTGGAACAAGTTGTCTCCCTGACGGAATCACCAATGATTCCCGACGCGATTGAGGTTGCAAGTACGGATGTCGCCCTTAATGGTCCACGAGCCTGGGGGTTGGAGGGGGCACTTGTCACAGTGCGAAACGTCACTGTTGTTAACGCTTCACCAACGCCGGGACCGGGGGACGGAATGGACGGGTCCCCCACCTATGAGTTCGAGGTTGATGGCGGCTTAATTGTGAATGATTTCATCTACAGCGGACTGCCTCAACCTGCAAACGGCGACACCTATGCGCAGATCACAGGATTCCTCAGGTATGCGAACAACACGTTCAAACTTGAGCCTAGGAATGCACAAGACATTTATTGAACGATCCTAGAGACGGGCTGGCTGTCGGCTCTGGAGACTGAGAGCTTTTCGAACAAGGGAAACAAATCCCTTACGATACTGATGCTTGTCTCTACCGAGTGCCTTCTCGGCCAAAGCCAACACGTCATTAAAGTTTGAATTCCCTACGTGATTCGACTTGGAAAGGATCATCCCAAACTGAGCGACTGCTGCGGCAAAGCGAAAGCTGTTAGATGTTTTTGCTAAGGGGGTAGCGTGATCAATCAAGACTCGTTCTCTTAACTCGCTTTTGGCACTGTCAGGCTTTTTGAAACGGACCTTGAAGCTTAGGAGCTCATTTTGCCTAGATGTTTCGGTGGACCGCTTTTGATAGCGAAACGTCCCACTGTCAAGACCGGTGGATCCTTCGACATTCGGTACGATTTCATACAGTGCGGTGACGGTATGTCCAGCTCCCATGTCGCCCGCATCCTTCTTATCGTCGCGAAAATCTTCATGGTTCAACATTCGGTTACTGTATCCGATGAGCCGATATTGAGAGACTTTCAAAGGGTTGAATTCAACTTGAAGCTTTACATCCTTTGCAACGGTCACCAAGGTACTCCCAGCTTCGTTAACAAGTACTTTGCGTGCTTCAGCTAGCGAGTCGATGTAGGCGGCGACACCATTGCCGTGATTCGAGAGTTCCTCCATCCTTGCGTCTTGATAATTTCCTCTGCCGAAACCAAGGACACTCAGAAAGACTCCGGAAGCTCTCTCTTTCTCAATCAGCTTGACGAGTCCTGCAGTCGATGACACGCCCACATTGAAATCTCCATCGGTAGCCAGAATGACACGGTTATTTCCCCCTTTGATGAAGTGCTTGCGTGCTTCGTTATACGCCAACTGAATGCCCGCCCCGCCCGCAGTGGTTCCACCTGCAGTCAACCTTGATAGAGCCGACAAGATAGTA
>JBMYRY010000303.1:0-4196 GCA_049602795.1 Bradymonadia bacterium | reverse complement strand
AGTGTGGCGCAATCCAAAGTTGAATACGCCTGAGGGATGCAGACACGTGTTAACTGAGGCGATCAGGGTTGAGAAGTGAAACGTCGGTATTTTGATTACAATGCAACCGCCCCTCCCATTGATGAGGTCGTTCTCCGCTGCGCTGAAGTCCTTTCACAAGGGGCGTCTAATGCCTCCAGTGTTCATGCCGATGGTCGCAGAGCGAAAGCAATGCTTGAGGAAGCTCGAAGACAGGTGGCTGAGACGGTTAAGGTGCCTGCCCGGGAACTGCGATTTACAAGTGGTGCAACTGAGTCAATACATGATTTTATGGAAGGTTTCTTAAACGAGGGCGATCATGTCGTTGTTAGTCCTCTAGAACACCCTGCGGTCTACGGGGCGTTAGAGCGAGCAAAGGTCCATATAACGCGCTGCGAAGTCAACCGTGAAGGCGTGGTTAATGTTGACTCGATTGTGAGTGCACTGAAGCCTACGACCAAATTAGTGGTCATGATGTTGGCTCAGAATGAATTGGGTAACATTTACCCGATTCGAGAAATTGTTGATGCTGTTTCGCCTATACCTGTGTTCATGGATGCCGTTCAGGGCTTTGGCAAAGTGGAGATTAACCTACCTGAACTTGGCGTTAAGGGCGCTAGCTTCAGTGGTCATAAGATTGGCGGTATTTCGGGATGTGGCGCTTTGTGGCATGACCCGAGCCTCGTGCTCTCCAGCCGGACTCTGGGTGGTCCTCAAGAGTCGGGTGGCCGAGGAGGGACCGAGAATCTTTTGGGCATTGTTGCGATGGGCGTTGCTGCCTCTCAGGTTTCTACTCGAATTGAATATGCCCAACGGCATCAAGTGCATCGTTCGCTCTTGGAGTCGAAGCTTCTGACGTTGCCACAGAGCGAAATTCTTGGGGATGTTGCACATCGTCTTGCGAATACCACTCTTTTTCGTGTGTCCGGGGTGCCGGGGGATTTAATCGTTCAATGGATGGACATGGAGGGTTTCAGCATTTCGACGGGGGCGGCCTGCTCGTCAGGCAGTGTTGAACCATCGCCTACACTTTTATCTATGGGGCTGTCTCATGTTGAGGCAGGGGAATGTGTTCGGATTTCCATGGGTCCCGAAACTCGGCGTGATGACGTAGAACTACTTGCAGAAAGGCTTGTGAATAGGATACATGAGTTCACTAGCAAAAGGAGCAGTTCGTGAGAGTTGTTGTAGCGATGAGTGGAGGAGTTGACTCCTCAGTAGCGGCGGGACTTATGGTCGAGCAAGGCTATGACGTCATAGGGATTACGATGAAGCTCCGTGATACCGAGCCCGAAGAGAAAGCCGGGAGCGCGGGGTCATGTTGCTCACCAAGCGATCTCATGGATGCGAGGCGAGTGTGTGATGATCTGGGCATTCCTCACTACATACTCGATTATCGAGACGTCTTTCGTGAGCGAGTCATAGAACCATTTGCGAAGGATTATCTAAACGGTCTGACGCCAAACCCATGTGTACAATGTAACGACCATGTTAAGTTTGCGCCCTTGCTGACCCGTGCTCAAGACCTGGGCGCCGATTTTCTCGTGACGGGTCATTATGCACGTATCAATCATGGAGATGATGGACACCTCTATTTGCAGAAAGCGGTAGATTTGTCCAAGGACCAATCATATTTCCTGTTTGGGCTTGGTCAACCGGAATTGCAGCAGTTGATGTTCCCTCTGGGGGGCTTGGACAAAGACACGGTGCGAGCAAAAGCGAAGGCTCTTGGTCTCGCCAACTGGGACAAAGCTGACAGTGAAGATATTTGCTTTGTTCCCGGTGGAGACTACAAGAAGGTAGTAGAACGGGTTGTCGGTGCAGAGGCACTACCAGGTTCTGGCGAACTCGTGAGTACCACTGGTGAAGTTCTCGGGAAACACGAAGGCATCCATAGATATACGATTGGGCAACGCCGGGGGCTAGGTCTGGCAGCAGGTGAACGGTTATATGTGACGGGGATCTCTCCTGAGTCGAATGAGGTGGTGGTGGGTTCACGGGATGAACTACTCTCCTCTGGTCTGAGTGCGGTGAGATGCACTTGGGCCACGGGGATAGCGCCCGATTCTTCAGTAAACTGTACCGTTCGTATCCGGTATCGCCATCGCGGTGTTGATGGGGAGGTCGTGCCCATTGGTGACCGAGCGCTCGTACGTTTTGAAATGCCGGAGGCTGCCGTGGCGCCAGGTCAAGCCGTTGTGTTCTATCGTGATGATCTGGTTCTAGGTGGTGGTTGGATTGAACGTTCGACCACCGTTGAAGCGTCAACAAATGTCACAAATTGAGCACCCGATAGGGCGGGAAGGTTACCGTGAAGGGCTTCGTCAACTCGCAGTATTACTCGGATATCCTACGGGACCTTCATCAACGCTTCAAACCGCCTTTACTCATCGTTCCTTTGCGAACGAAGTAGTCCCTCGTCAAGAACACAATGAGCGTTTGGAGTTCTTAGGCGATGCGGTACTCGATTTAGTTGTAGCCGAAGCATTGATGCTCAGATTCCCATTGGCGCCTGAGGGGGAACTGCATCGCTTGAAGACGACATTAGTATGTACTACGAGTCTGGCTGAGCGTGCTCGAACTCTGAGTTTGGGCGCATTGCTGAGACTCGGTAAGGGAGAGTTAAGAGGGCTGGGCCGGGAAAAGGATTCCCTGCTTGCTAATGCATTTGAAGCGATGTTGGGGGCTCTTTATCTCGATCTTGGCTTTGAGCATGCACGGCTCACAATTCTGCAAATGCTAGAGGCGGCTCTGTCGGCAACACAGGTTGGCGGACACCAAGGTTTTGACCCCAAGTCCAGATTACAGGAGTTTACTCAGAGAGCACATGGCATTACTCCTGTTTATGAGGTAATCGATGCAACGGGACCGGAGCACGAGAAGGAGTTCAAGGTGGCGGTTCTAGTCAAGGGGAAACACGTTGCGGTTGGTGTAGGGCGGTCGAAAAAAGCAGCCGAGCGGAATGCGGCAGACCGAGCCATTCGCGCACTGAGCAGCGATGTCGATGCTGGCTGATTAAACCTCGCCCTTGAGGCGGCGAAGTCTTTCCATGGTTTGCTGATAGCTGATCTCCCAGTCACGCGATCCTTCCTCGAGATGTTTCATTCGTCTCCGAACTTCTTGGTCAATGCCGGAACCATCCGACATATGTTTCCGAAGGATTGGGACGATCTTAGCCCGGAGTTCATTGTCTTCTGCGAAGATTTCTTCAACATGCTGAGTGTGTAGAAGAGTTTCGATGAGTTGGTTGGCGATGTAGCCTACGGAGTCTTCGTAGAGACCAAATTTGCGACGTTCAGCGAGTTGTCGACGGATCTTAAGGTGTGCGCTGTAATCAAGACCCTTTGAATGAGCGATGTCCTTTGCCTCTTCTGTTAAGCGTTTTTCGGTTCGCAGGTATTCCTTTAATACGGACTCTACGTCGAGTTCGACTTCGTTCACGTTCGCCGGCAAAATATCCACAAGTTCCTCTTGTCTGAGGTGGGCGATAAGTTCGCTTGTCAGGGACGGGATTTTACTTCCGAATAATCGCATGTGTACTCTCCTAAATATAACGCCGTCTTCTAACACGGCGTTCGACCGCAAACAATAGCAGAATCAGCCAACGTCTCGTTATGTTGACTCGCGCCAATAAGGTTTCTTCTTATTTGGACTTGCCTGGAAAGCGTAGACAGTCTACAGGCGATGCAATTGAGAGATTGAGATTGTCTATGCCACCAAAAAAGTCACCAGATAGATGCATAGGCGTTTTCTCATCAAACTCAAGATGTGCTTGGCTGACAAGAAGGTCGGTTAGACCAGGATGCTGAAGCGCCCCGGACCACACACTTCTCAAACGTCCCGCCGCAGCAATTGGATCAATGTTCATCAGGCGAAGGTGGATGAAGCCCGGTCGCTTGGTTGCAAATGGCAGAATCTTCATTCGATATCCAAAATACGGGATAGTACCAAAGCACCCGACTTGGGTTTCTCCATCGAATAAGGTTTCCCCAGGTCCGAATTCGTTGATGATTTCTCCATCCGGATTGAGTTGATAGGCTATTGGCCCTCTATTCGTGACTTTGAGCTGCTGGAATTCGCGCTTAAGCATTAATTTGGGGATCGTCTTTCCAAATGCGACCGCAAAATAACCAGCCAGTGTTTTCATGATAGGCGCCGTGATTGGATTTTCGCCGAGA
>JBMYRY010000302.1:0-4213 GCA_049602795.1 Bradymonadia bacterium | reverse complement strand
TGGGGACAGGTCATGCAAGGCGACCCGAGCCGGTTCCTGGAAGAAATCGACGAGCCCCGCCGACACTGCACCTAAAGAACAGGTCGTGAGTGCGTCTGATCGCAAAAACCAAAAACGACCACGTCCAACCAAACGAACCCCTGCTCAACTCCGGGACCTAAAGCGTCGAGAAACACCATCGTTGATGCAGGACTTCGAACGGTATCAGTCACAGTGTGGTCTCTCCGAGCACGATGCAGACATCATCACCGGTTCAGAAACTCTAAACAACCTGTTCAGCCATGCCCTCGGTCAAGAGGTCGAAACATCGGTTTTAACCAAATGGTTTACGAATGTTTTGCCCGCGCTCCTAGAGGAATTAGAAGCCGATCCGAAGACGGATGGTCATGGATTAACCGAGGTGATCAAACTCATCGAAGACAAAGTCATCTCCTCCACCTCCGGCAAAGAGGTCGCCCAGGAACTTCTACACCATGGTGGAACAGCGAAAGCGATTGTTGACCGACTCAATCTCGCTCAAGTCTCGGATGAAACCAGCATCACAGCCATCCTGAGCCCCATCCTGGCCGCCAATCAAAACAAGGTCGAGGCGATCGCTCAGGGGAGAACTCAGTTGGCAGGCTTTTTCATCGGACAAGTGATGCGACAGATGCCAAACGCAAACCCACAGGTCGTAAAGCAACTCGTTCACCGTCACTTCGGGCTATCTTCTTAAGCGAGAACGAACTCACCGCCCCGACGCTTATCGCCCACGCCACTAAAAACACCGTTAATCGATTCAACGGCATGTACGCCGCCGAAAAACATGTTGAATGAGTCAAAAGCTGTCACTTCATCGAAGGACTGCTGCAAACGGTTTGGCAATGCCTCAGGAATGCCTTCGCATTCAATATTCACGCCCACACCATGGCTTGAACGATCAACATGCAACCGCGGTTGATGTACCGCCTCATCTAAAGGCATCTCATACTCAATTACATTGAGTAATGTGGTGAGAATCGCATTGCGAAGCCGATTAGAGCCGCCGCTGCCTAATGCAATTCGACGGTTTCCCGAATGACCAATCGTTGGCGCCATCATCGTTTGCATAAAAGAACCGGCCTCAGCCTGATGAAAGCCCTTCGGGTTGATATCTTCTTCGCCGAGCAGATTGTTGACCTGAATGCCGCATCCATCCAAGACACATCCGCAGCCCTCTCCATTCGTCAAGGTCATCGAAACGACATCCCCCGCCCCATCCATCGCACTAATCTGAGTGGTTGAACCCAAATAATTGTCACCGACGCGTTTACTCGACAGGTTGCGTAAGTCTTGTACGCTCATCTCAGTCAGTAAACGCTGCACATACGCTTCCGACTCAATCCGTTCGTCAAAATCGTCCGTTCGAATCTCAAGCAGCGTTCGTTGGACCTGTGCGATTGACTCATAGTGCGACAAGGTTCCAAAAGCTGCTCGCTGACTCAAAGACCCCAACAAGCGAGCACCAATACCGATGAGTACTCCGCCAGATGAAGGAGATGGCATGGACGCAAGCGTCCAATCATGCCAGCCAAACTCAATCGGCTTAAGAGCACGAACACTGAGATCCTGAATATCTCTTGAGGTAATCAGACCGCCTTGGTCGGGTCCGAACTCCCGTGCAAACTGTTCATAGAGTCCCCGGACATCTCTCGGTGAGCGCCCAATTACCTCGAAGACATCCGCCAAGTGAGGGTTGTACAGACGTGTGCCTTGATGTGGTGGCGATTGGTCCGGAAAGCAAAGCGCGTATGATGCCGGCGTCCATTTAAAAATGGGCTCAATCAGAGACAGGATGTATGCCATCTGCTCACCAACAAGGTAACCAGCACGACCCAGTTCAACCGCAGGCTTTACAACTTCCCTCAAGGGTAGGCGTCCATGTCGTTGATGTAGCGCCAACATGCCAGGCAATGCCAACCCAAGCGATGCTGCACCTCTACCCACCTGGAATGTTTGTTGAGTGACCCCGAAGTCAATGACCGCCTTACCAAATTCAAGACGTTCATCAAGGGTGTGCCCCAATCCGGGTACTCGCGCGAAAAAGTCCCAGGCGGTAGGGGTCTCGTGTCCAAACTGACTGACCGCAACGCCACCACCGATGGGACCACACAATGCAATTTCACAGACACAGGCAGCAAGACCCGCTGCAACTGCCGCATCTGCCGCATTACCGCCAGCCTTAAGGATCTCAACGCCCGCTTCCGCGCTCTGACGGTCACCGGCAGCGACCACCCCTAACTTTGAATCCTGATGAATACTCTCGCTCATGCCATCAACATATCACTCTCTCGCTCCCAACGGGAGACGTTAAATGCCAAGACTGAGCATCTGTCGCTTACTTGAATCTCCCCTTTCCCCTGCGGCTCAAAAATAGCCTTGGGGCACATCTATCGAGGTTGCGTTGCACGTGTGCGTTGGCCCCCAATTTTGAAGAGATTTTGCATACAGTGTCGAACTGACCGTTGTCGAGCAATGATGATTCTAGTAAAAGGCTCATATCAATGTTTTCCTGAAAGCCTATTCATGTCGTTCTATGCCGCTACGCTTCTCATACTTTTCTTGACCTATCGTCAAATGAGGAAAAAGCCACTTCGGTCCTACGCAAAGCTGCAGCGCAGCATCGGTCTCTACGAACGGCAAGCGACTCAAATCATGGCGGTCAAAACACGAATGCAGGCAGTGCCTCCTACTCTAACCGAACAGACCTTAAGCGCTATGGAACAGAGGCGTAATGACCTTCAACGCTATATTGAAGATCAATGGGGACAATACCAAGCGCTCTACGAGCGGCCTATCTATCGACACATTTTCAGTTTACCTTCCCCCCCCGAATTCAAATGTTGAAACCAAAAATCCTCGATTGCGAACCGGTTTACGGACACGCCCCTGAATGTCTGTTCGAAGACGAAGACATCATCGTGATAAACAAACCTTCGGGGTGGTTGACGCATCCCGATGGGCAAGATCAGCGACCCTCGGTGACCCAATGGCTCGGTTACGATGTCGGTGTACACAGTCGGCTCGATGTTGACACAACGGGCGTTCTTGCTTTTTCCAAAAGCGAGGCGGGTCATCGAAAACTCCAGACTCAGCATCAAGACGACAGTCTCAATAAGACCTATCTTGCCATTGTTTCGATTGCCCCATCTCCACGATCCGGTCACATGGTCGATCGAATGCCGAATGGAAAGCGCGCGGAGCTAAGGTATACCACAAAGCAGATAAGCGACCATTTCGCGTTGATACAGATCACGCTGATCACGGGACGAACTCATCAAATTCGGTTTCAATTCGCTCAACGTGGATATCCAATCATCGGCGATGCACGCTTCGGAGATGCAGTCGACAGACGAGCACCTCGAACACTTCTTCATGCTCACTCCCTTCACCTGCGCGGCGTTGGTGAAGTCAGTGCTCCAATCCCGGATGACTTCGCATTGCCAATGGGGCTCGAACCTGCCTCCGCTCGGAAGCATCTTAAATTGGCGTATCACACCACCGCGTACCGAGAGTACAACGGCGTGGCCGATGGTTACCCTGGTTGGATTGTTGACCGATACGGAGATTTCCTTTGGGTGAGGCAAGACGCAGGTGCTCCCGATGGTCCCATGCCAGATGCGCTGGGTCATTATGGTCTACTCGCCCCCAAGGATCGGTCACGCCACACAAATCCAGGTGCGGTGCACTTATGGGGCAAAGCACTTGATGACCGACTGTGGGTCGAAGAAAACGGCGTCGCTTATGATGTCCGCTTCGCAGGTGAACGCTCCACGGGCATCTTTCTCGACCAGAGACCTCAACGAGCCTGGCTTCGAGAACAAGGTGATGGCATGGAGGTTCTTAATACGTTCGCCCACTCAGGTGCCTTCTCGGTCGCAGTAGGGGTTGCTGGTGGCTCAAGCCTCAACCTCGATCTCTCAAAGAAGTGGTTATCTCGAATCCCAGACCAAATCAGCCAAAACGGCGGTAACCCGAAGCACCATCCATTCATTCACGGAGACGTATTTGAATGGCTGCCCCGACTCCGCCGACAAGGGCGGACATTCGATCTGGTGATCCTAGACCCCCCATCAACGAGTGTGGGTAAGAAACGGAAACGCTGGTCCGCCGCAAAACAATACAGTGAACTGGTTGCACTGGCCGCGCCACTCATTAAGCCGGGGGGCAGGTTGTGGGCCTCGACGAACCATCG
>JBMYRY010000301.1:0-4214 GCA_049602795.1 Bradymonadia bacterium | reverse complement strand
CGCGATTGGCCGGGAGAGTATAGAAAAACATCTCCGGTTCACCGTGACTACTTTCAGGACATTTGTTCACCAGGGCGAATTCCTGAGTTGCTAGACCAAGTCCTCCGAAGTGCTTTGAACGGTATTGATGCAGCATGTGACCCCGTTGCATTTGTTGCTGACGTTCATCACCGCCTGATGCACGTGTACCCGTATCGTCGGAACCCTGGGACTACATTGCGACTCCTTACCAATTTATTCCTAATGTCGCGAGGTTACCCACCGTTGATTTTGCAGGCTCACCAACGAGATGCATATTATCATGCCCTCGCAAGCCGCTCTTCAACGGATCTTGCTGAACTTTTCGCATCGGCGATGGATGCCTATCTTTCTTCTCAGAGCACCTTGCGTCTTGTTCCCTAAAGCGTTCGTTATGACATTCCTGTCATGTTTAATCTCCGAACCATTTGCAATGTTACAACGGCATGCTAGTTGGCAAACCAAACTCGTGTGAGGATAGCTCGTGCGACCCGACTACAGTTCTGCCCTTTCAAGTTTTCTCTGAGGCTTGAGAGGCTGAGTTTCTTTAAGCGATTTCGGTCAATGGTTAGAACGAGTTGGGGGCTCAGCTTACGTTTCTGATCGTATTTGCCCCGCCGATTTGGTGTGACGCTGGTATCTACCGCATACACAACAAACTTGGCACTTTCGACATTTGACTCATGCTCTATGAGTTTCGACAGACCCTTTGATTCAGCTAATCTCCCTAGAATGAACCATTTTGTTGCCTCGCAGAGAAACGCTTCTTTCTTTGCCTTCGATAAAGGTCTGATATCTTTACGATACTTTATGAGGAGCGTGTCTGATTTCAAGATGGCGTTTTCATTTGCATCTCGGCGGTCTGCTAAAACCGAATAGATGTCTAGATGAGCTTGCACGATGTGCGTCCACCGGTTGTTAGTCTCTCCAAATGCGGTCGAGATAAACGTAAAGAAAATACAAACGACAATCTGCTTGTTAAACACTGGTGCGATCCTCCGTCTTTCAATACTATAGTAAAACATGAGACGTGCACTATTCATTTCGATCTTGTTGTGCCCCTGTTTTCTTTGGGCTGATTCCATGCGAGATATCGCACGCTTCAGGTTAAAGAACGGTGTTTGGCTAGCACCGAGTGTGACGACCGGTTCTTTGAGCATGAAGGCTCCTACGTCCCAATCAAAGATTAGTTTAACCGCGCTGCCGGGTATTGCGTTTGGTGTGGAGCACTGGACTGAAGACGCGCTTGGTGTCTATGCTCAAGGGTATGCAGGAATCCCTGCCACGATTTCAAATGTGTTGGGGAACGAAATTAGCTTTACCCGTCATCAAATCGATCTAGGGATTGGAGTTCGAGGATTTAAGACGCTTCGAGCGTCGTCATCGGCATGGATTGCCGCCTCCAATCTTCGGATTGGCATTGAGCAAGTTCAAGAGCAGAGACCAGCAATCCTACTCAGTCGACTGCTATTGGCCCCAGGTCTCAAGGTGGGCTACGAAACGGTTATTCCGAGCGCCTCAATTTGGCTGCGCGGGACTTTGGGGCTAGCTTATCCGTTCTTCGTTCGGGAGAACCCCGCCGATTCAGGCCGACCAGATAACATGTTTCAGGGCAGCGCGGAGTTCTTTGCCTGTTACTATTTTTCTGATGACATAGGACTAGTCTTTAGCACGGAAGTGCTTGTGCAGTCCTTCCAACATGGTGGTGAGGCGACCCGAGCGGGCGGGATCGAAAACGTCGCGGTTGATGACCACTATCTAACTAGCTTACTTGGGCTCAGATTCGTGACCTTTTAGAGATTAAAGCACGCATCTTGAATGACATCGTCTTCATCGCATTCATCGTCCGGCGTTGGATCGTTTGGTCCATCGTAACTAACCCACGCAACGATTCGCTTATAGGCACAACTCGTCTCTAAAAAGCATATTGGATGCCCCAGAGCCAGAGGGTCGTCTCGGAGAGCGGAGCGGATGAGTAGACTGTTTTCGGGTTCATCTAGATCGATGAGCGCTTTCGTGAGCAAAAACTCGCTCTCGACTGCCGCCGGGGCATCGTCAGGCTTTCCCACCTTAAAGTCTCCCACAAGAACGGAGTGGCAGCCTTGTCCATTTTGAGAGCATCCTACTTTGATGAATGTGTCCCGGATTGTTGCAAACTGAGCTCGGTCCGGTCGTTGTGGGATAACGATTTCTTCTGCCCGACCACATGCTAGGACAGCAAAAATAATGGCAGCGATAGACAACTTCATAAGATATCCTGTCTCAATTTCCATGTCTGTATAATCGTTGATCTGTGTTGGTTTAAGTCTTGAGGTGTTTTTACTGGAATAAAGCGGGAATCGGTACCTTGCCGCTCGACTCTGAGGAATCCCGTTTGAAGAAAGCACGTAATCTCACCGATCAGACGTTCGAATTGGATTACGGGATGACCATCGACAAACTTAACGACTTTATGCCAGGGCAAGTCAATGGAACGATCAAGTAGTGCTGTTGGATTGAGCCAGATAGAATTTGTGTTGAACACAGACACTTTTGAGTGATCAAATCCATCAGCTAGGCGAAACGCCTCTACAAGCTCCGCCTTCCCATCCACGAGTAAGGGAGCACCGCCCACGTCTCCATCGTTTTTGTCTACAACTTCAACTTGCACTGATTTTGCTTCAGTGAGGAATTGTCCAAGGATGTCTAGGTCTAGGGTCGCCAACACGTTGTCCACATTTGACAGTAAGGCTGCCTTTCCATGTTTTGCAAAGTCCTTAAATGCAGGTAGCTCTCGAATACAGTATAGTAAATCCCCGTGACCAGTTCCATGAAAGGACGGCTCACCGTTCTTTGCGAGATAAGGCGTGCCATCGTCATTGAAGCGGATCGATTCACATTGGGTGAAAAGATGTACACGCGACGGGTCGTAACCAAAATACTCCGACGTAGCCAGGTGCTTTTTTGTCGGGTTCAAAGTCGCCCCACTGCACATGATGAATACGGGGGGCATGGGCGCGTTTAATTGTGCCGAACAATGCAGAGCATCCTTTAATTTAGCGCCTAAGAAACTCAGTTGCTCATCAATCTCAACAATCCCTTTTGCGACCCCACCGAAACGAGTCGCCATGCCTCCATTCAGTATGATGAGTGCTACTTCGTGCTGTCGAAGGCTATTCGACCCTGCATCATGGTGTCGACGAACTCTACTGATGTTCGATAGGGGAATCCCAGTCGTGGATACGTCAGCCTCGGTGAGCTTTATGTCGTCTGTTCCTCTCTGAATCGTTTCCACGAATCTATCAAGGGTCCGCTCAGACAGACCACTATCCAGGATTCGCTTGATCGTGTCGGCACCCAAGACTGCCTTCAGTTGTTCGGTTGATTGTGTCGTTTTGTTTGCCATCAGGTGTGGCCCTTAAATCCGAGACCTACGATGAACAGTTCCACGCTCTCGGAACGAGTGCTTTTCGGCTTTACGCGCTTAACCAAACGAAATGTTGGCTTCAGCTGGTTCACAAATGCGTTTAAGTCGCCTCCCTCGAACACCTTGCAGACAAAATTACCGTCGTTCACAAGGTATTTTGTCGCAATTTCGAATGCTCGTTCACAGAGTTGGACCGATCGGACATGATCAGTATATCGATTGCCGCAGGTGTCCGGGGCCATATCGCTCATCACTAAGTTAAATCTCTGAACGTCCTCAGCGAGCATTGTGTCATCGATTTCGTAGATGTCACCCACAATGCTCCGTACATTGTCCATAGCCAAGTCGATTGCGACCCGGTCGATCCCGACACATTTTCCGCGTGGTCCGACCTTTAGAGCTGCGTATTTCAGCCAGGAGCCCGGTGCACATCCAAGGTCCAACACTCGATCTCCCTTCCGCATGATCGGATATTTTCGATGAATCTCCTGGAGTTTAAAGACACTCCGAGCCGCAAAACCGTCAGCTTTGGCTCGTTTGGAAAAATGGTCAAGGTTCCGTCTTCTATTCAATTAGAACTCGTTACAGCGTCATTGAGTGTTAGTGCTGTTCCTCTCGGGACGAATGTACAGCAAATCACTTTTGGTGACTAGGCACACCCTCATCTTTCGACCAAAATACGATGACATAAGCCTATTGATTGCTCTTAGTCGACTATAGGTTTGCGATGTGGTTTTCTCACCTCGAGAAATGAGCACAATTAACCGATTCTTGAAGCGATTGTTTCGTC
>JBMYRY010000300.1:0-4231 GCA_049602795.1 Bradymonadia bacterium | reverse complement strand
ACAAGTCTAATATTTCGCCATGAACGCACCAATTCGTTCTCTGTAGCCTGTCGGTTCTCTGTGAGTTCAAAATAGGCAGATATACCAATGAAATCGAGGGCATCCCAAAAAGGCACTTGTTGAAAATGGTCCCAATTAGCAGAATAAGTCACGTACCCGCGATACACGCGACGAACAGCACGAATGATCTTACGCCACTGAAGTTCTTGATGCTCGAGGCTTGAGAGCTCGCTCCCTACGCTGAAGAGTGAAACCCCCTCTCTTTGGGCGATGGTGGCATAATGAACCACGAACGAACGGTACGATTGCCAAAACCGATTCGGTCGCCTAGGTGAGAGTTTGCCTCGCCATTCTCCGTCTCGCATGGCTTCAAGCCTAATCACAGGCATCAGCATGACGGTCAATCCCAGGGCACGAGCCTGTCTGATAGACCGAATCAAAACCGGCTCTAACGCCAATTCCGCATCCGATGCTCGGACGCCATCATCATGAATGTCTTTCAAGGACCAAAACACAACGAATGACACCGACTGAGCCCCCACCCCAGCAAGATGCTTAAGACGTGCCTCATAGGTCCCCGAATCATGAACATGCTCACCGTAAAATGAAAGTGTCGCCCCATGAAAGCCGCTGCTCGCAAAGAGAAGACCGGTTAACATAAGATGACTCAACATGTGATATGTTCCTCTCAAGGGTTTAGAACAAGACGCCGTCTGGAGTAATGCGCTTCCCATGATGACACAAAGCAAAAAAATGAGTAAAGCGTCCTATGCACAGATTGTATGGGCCCTGTTCATGCTCCTGCCTTCAACCTCCGTAAGTACACCGATCATTGATGTTCACGTACACACGTCAACAAGCTATTTTGGTCCACTGCTTAAGTTGCTCGGCAGCTACGGAATTTCACGATATGTCAATCTATCTGGAGGCTTTGGAGAACGCTTGGTGGATAGTTTGGAAGCCGCAGCACCTCTGGAGCCCCAAGTCGCTGTGTGCACTAACATCGACTGGTCAAACATTAACGGTCCGGACTTCTCTTCACAAACGCGCAGGGCGTTGGAACGTGCGAAGGCACTTGGTGCGAGATGCATAAAGATTTCCAAAGCATTGGGATTATACATCACGGTCAAAGATTCGAACCAAGGTGAACGGTTACTAGAGCTCGACGATCCACGGCTTAATGAAATTTGGTCCACAGCGGGTCGTCTGCGCCTACCTATTTTTATCCACACCGGAGATCCAAAAGCTTTTTTTGAACCGCTAACCCCGGAAAACGAGCGATATCATGAATTGTCCCTGCACCCTGACTGGTCATTTTACGGTCCACAGTTCCCGAGTCGCGACGACCTACTAGAAGCTCGAAGCAGGGTGTTTGCCCAGCATCCAACAACCCAATTCATAGCGGTTCACTTTGCCAACAATCCCGAAGATCTGGACTATGTCGATCGACTCTTGTCACGTTACCCGAATGTTTGTGTAGATCTTGCAGCCAGGTTGCCCGAGATTGGCCGACACCCTCCCCGTCTGGTGCGAGAGGTCTTCATTAGACACCAGAAGCGAATCTTGTTCGGTACAGACCTCGGATTTTCTCCACGACAAATCATGCTCGGCAGCGTCGGAGAAAATAAACCGGTCCTTCATGACATTTTCGAGTTTTATGCTGTACACGAACGCTGGCTCACATCAAATGATCGCGCTATGCCTCATCCAACACCTATTCAGGGTAATTGGACCATAGATGCCATCGCTTTGCCGCCCGCAGTTCTGGAGAATATCTATTGGAGAAATGCGCTACGGGTGATCTGGCATTCGCAGCCCGACGCTGAACAAGAGGAGCGTCTCTTGATGGATGTCCCCAGCATGTCAGTTTACTATCCAAACTAAGCAGAGTCGTCCACCCGCTCGACCATCCGAATCCCTTTGAGCTTCTCTATTTTTGACACAACCCGGTTAAGTTGCTCAAGGTCTTGAATCATAACGGTGAAGTTGTTCACCGCCTTGTCGTGACCGACTAATCGGCAATTCACAGCAGTGATATTGACCCCAGCATTATGAAAGGACTGACTGATGTTTGCGAGAAGCCCGGGCACATCGCCACTGTGAATTCGCAACAAAATCGGTCTCAACTCTCGGCTGTCCGTATCCCATTGAACTTGGACTCTCCTCATGGGGTCGTAGTCCAGCACGCGAGGACAATCAGCCCGATGAATCATCACCCCCTGACCGCGAGATACGAAGCCGAAGATCTTATCTCCCTTAACCGGGGAACAACATTTCGGGAACTTAATCGCAAGCCCATCCAAACCATCGACAATGATTCCACCTTTGCTTTTAGGGAGTACATTTCGCACTAACCGTTGAAAGACATTTTCTTTGACCTCGGCTTTCTCTACGCCGCGCCGCTCCTCCGGAATCATTTGCTCAATGCAGCTTTCTAGTCGTAATTTGCCGTACCCCAGATTTACGAAAATTTCTTTCTCCGTCTTAAACTTCAACCGTTCAAGGGCATCATTAATCCAGCCCTCCTTGCGAACTCTACCGAGCCCTAATCCCAATCTCTTGAGTTCCTTTTCAAGCAACTCCTGACCACTCGTCGCCGCTCGCTCATTTTCCTCTTGCCGCAAAAATGAACGAATTTTAGCCGCTGCTCGACCAGTCTTTACAAACTTCAGCCAAGCTGCCTTGGGTCGATTGCCCTTCGTTCGCTGAATCGTAACAACGTCGCCATTCTGCATTTGAGTCTTTAGATTGACTTGACTGCCGTTGATGTTTGCACCGGTACACTCATGCCCTAAATCAGTATGAATCGCATAGGCAAAGTCTAGAGGTGTCGCACCGCGGGGAAAGGCATGCACATCGCCCCCCGGGGTGAACACGTAGACTTCGTTCGCGAACAAATCGACCTTGACCGTACTGAGAAAATCATTTGGATCTTCTAAGTCTCGCTGCCATTCCAGCAATTGCTGCAACCAGTCAAACCCCTTTTGAGTTGAGGCAATACCGGTCCCGTGCTGGTCGGCTTTGTACGCCCAGTGTGCGGCGATACCAAACTCAGCAGTTCGGTGCATATCATGGGTCCGAAACTGTAATTCAATGCGTTCCCCTTCTGGACCAAGAACCGCTGTGTGCAACGACTGGTATCCATTTTCTTTCGGCAACGCGATGTAATCTTTGAAGCGACCGGGAATCGGCTTCCAAACGCTGTGCACCAAACCAAGCGCCTCATAACACTCAGGCATCTTATCGACGATGACTCTAAATGCGAGAATGTCGAATAAGGAATCTAGGTCACGGCCACTCTTCGTGAGCTTTTGCCGGATCGACCACAAATGCTTAGGACGACCAGTCACATCAGCCGTAATCCCACTGGCTTCAAACTCCTTTTGAAGCAGCCCAATTACTTTGTCGATATATTGCTCCCGCTCCACTCGTGTCCGTTTAATTCTCTCAGCAAGGGTACGATATTCGGTCCCATAGAGGTATTTAAAGCAATGGTCTTCAAGTTCAGTCTTGATCCAATTCACGCCCATACGATTTGCAAGGGGTGCGTAGATATCGATCGTTTCCTGAGCAATCCGCTTTTGCTTTTCCTCCTTAAGAAATCGCAAGGTTCTCATGTTATGTGTACGATCGGCGAGTTTCACCAAAACCACACGGAGATCTCGGCTCATCGCAACAAGCATCTTCCGAAAATTCTCAGCTTGAGCCTGTTCACGACTATTGAAATTAATCTTCTCGAGCTTTGTCAGCCCAGACACCAGAAACGCCACGTCATCGCCAAAGGCACTCTGAATGTCTTCTACCGTCGCATCCGTATCTTCCACGGTATCGTGCAATAACCCAGCGCACACGGATGCGGTATCCAATCGTAATTGGCTCACGATATATGCAACTTCAAGGGGATGGGTCAAATAGGGCTCGCCGTTGGTCCGTATTTGCCCTTGATGAGCTTGAGCGCTGTAAATATAGGCTTTGCGAACAAGATCGAGATCTGCTTCCGGATGATGTGCCCTCAATTCACTCATCACGTCATCTAATCGAATCACGTTCCGCTCCTGAGTTGGTCACTCTCTTCTAAAAACCTGCTCATATCGGTTATGATACAGGCAAGTCTCTCCCGTTCATCGGGCAAATCTCCGCCTCTGCCATCTCGGATCAATTCCAGTGCTCGCACCGTCTCATCGAGGTTATCATTGAGCACCAGATAATCAAAACCCGTTGCGGATTTCAA
>JBMYRY010000299.1:0-4242 GCA_049602795.1 Bradymonadia bacterium | reverse complement strand
CCGGTCAGTGCCTCTGCACTATTTCGGTCATCACACCCCACGAACCCGAGGAGAATGCCTTTCGCATCCCTACGAATTCGATTGATGGTCATTACCTCTACCGTGAGCGGCGATCGACCTACGAGCGCCCGTTGCCCTTTCGCAAGAAGCGGGGACTCAGGATTGTGAGCCCAAAACCTCACTTCTCCCCGAAGTCCTTGAGCACGACCGAACTTCCCGAACTCGACGGAGGTATCAGTCTTGCCGCTCATCGCGCAACTCGATGCTTCGAGGCGTTTCGCCGTTATTGCGACACATCGCCGCTACGACCGTCTCAATAGCACGTATTGTTGACCCTTGACGCCCGAGCACTGCCCCTCGATCTTCAGTGGCAACTTCCACTGCGAACACAGGCTGGTCTCGCCTCTCAGAACACCGCACGCTCACCGCGTCCGGATTTCTGACAAGCGCCTTGATCAACGACTCAACTCGCTGTTCCATCGTCGTCTTTACGCGTCCGCTGAACGCTTATGACGGCGAACCAAGCTCGCTACCGTGCTGGACAGCTGAGCCCCGACCGAAAGCCAGTAGTCAAGACGATCTTGAACAAACGAGATCCCTTCAGGCTTAATCATTGGGTTGTAAGTACCAACCTGCTCCAGAAAGCGTCCATCTCGTGGAAAACGAGAATCAGCCGCTACGATTCGGTAGTATGGCTTTTTCTTGGTGCCAAACCGCTGCAATCTTATCTTTACCGCCATAACGTCGGTAACTCCTTACTGAATTTTATCTTTCTCTCGTCTACCAGACAGACCGCCAGGTAGAGCCCCGGGAGACTAAAGATGTCCAATCGATTTGTCAAGGCTACATGGACAAGTTGTCGTAAAAAACCTTGCGGGCTAAACTGTTCACTGCTGATCCAAAAGAACTCGCATCGCTCGCTGAGTGATTGATTGGGTTTGTTTTTTGTTTTCCCACTGCTCAGAATATCTAAACAAACGATACCTTTTTGCGTCCTGAAGTAACAACAGCCAGTGCCCATTTAGAATAGCGGTCAAAGGATCGGTCCAGCGACTCGCAGTAAATCTTGGCAACGTGTTTCGAGATCTATCTGCGCGACCGCGAGGCTCAATGACCGACAGCACCCAGTCTAAGGACGGCAACTCTTGATGAGCTCTATCAAAAACATTCGCCCTTGTGGACACAACCAGTGGGCTAAAGAAATCTCGTGGTTCAACTAGGTCGAGAGACTTACCTCTCAACTCCTTATGACCCATGACCACGATCAAGGTGTCATTTAATGAATCTGTGAAGGAAAGCAGTCCCAATAACCGGCTCAACTTCTGATCCAAATAAGTCACTCGCCCCGCATCAGCGATTGAGGTCGGGCGTGGGTCCGCGCCTGTGGCATGCTCTCGAACAGCCAATACAGAGGCGTAGGTAGAGTTTTTTGGTTGCCCTGAAAGAACGACTGTCAACATCGCTGTGTTTGATGTTTGGAGCTTTAGCCACATCTCAATCTCATCAAGCAATCTGCTAAATCGGTCCGGTTTATGCCAAACGTACCGATTGATCCACTCAGACGTCGACGACGAAAGCTTAAGCCTTACTTCTGAAAACAAGGCTGCTTGACCGGTTTTGAATTGATTCGTCATCAACGATTCTGACCATCTCATGACTCGTTCAACTCTTTGGCTTAAGGTATCCCCACCCGTGAATACTCGAGGTAGTCCATTCCCGGATGAAACTAATTGGTCCACGGTGGGCGTAACTGGATAAGCACCCGCACGGTCAAAACGTAAGTCATCGCTATCAACACCATCAAGGAGCACAAAGACAAGTCGCTTAAATTCAGGAGGACGCTCCAACTCAATTCGAGGAGCAAGCCGCTCAAGTTTGAAGGTAGTCCACTTAACGGGCGTAGTATTATTCTTCGTCTTGAGGATCACTCGCGCGCCACCTGAAAGTGTATTCGGCAACTGAACATTAAAGACTTTTTCACTTGCTGCCGCCACTTCCTCATCCACGAGAAGGAATTCGGCGTTCGTATCGTCCACCACCAAGACCTGAGCCTGGACTGCACTTTCTGATGTCTCTAAAGCTACGCGTCCACGGGCGTCCTGAAGGTCGGTTAGGTAGAAATGCCATTCGCCATTGGGCTCAGAGAGTACTCCTTTCGAATCAAGGTCGAATGCTGGCGGCCACACTTCGTTTGAATTGCCCCCCCCGATCCGTAATCGACCCAATGCCCCAGGGGTTCGTATCCCCCGCCGCGATTCAACTCTCCGAAACCAAAACCTGAGGCGATGTTCGCCTGGCGGCATTTTTGGCAGGGGGACCTCATACAATCTCCAACCTTGCGATAAATCAATTGTGCCAACATTCTTGCCATCCCAAAAGACGCTCACCGCCTGCTTCGGTACTACACCAAAAAACCAGAATTGGAGCACACCGGTCTCATCGACTGCCTGAGCGATAGGCAAACGCAATGAGCCTGCCCGCCCATTCATCCATGCACCAACTTGAACTTCAGAGTCCGCTCCAGCGCCCGAGGGCACTAAAGAACCGCCGCTCCAGACCCCCTTACGACCTGCACCGCTAATGGACCGCCAACCAGGCAACCCCGGGCCAAAATACGCTGCATCGCGGACGTAGAACGCATGCTTCGCTTCTCGCAATAACTCCCGAGCCTCCCGCCAAACAAAATCACGGCTTTCGGATGACTGGGATGGTTCATCGCTCCCTCTGATTGATGGTGCACTGTCCCGACAACTTGCAAGGATCAGGCTAAAGACAGCACCAATCGCTAGATGAACGCAGAAAGATTTCAAGTTAACTCCGTGCATGCTCAGAAGTTGACAATTTGGCCGATCCAGTGCCTATTTGCTAGGTGAAACTTTCAACCACCACGCCCTGGATAAGTTTACTCGAGGCTGCTGCACTCTTAACAATCGTTCTATTCGCGCTCGACGCAGTTCAATTGCACCAGGTAGCAGCCTCGCAGTCAGCAAGTTCAATCACTACGCTTGCGCTCCTACTTTCCCTGATCAGCTTAGTGTGTCTGACCGCCGCGGTAGGTTTCGCGGTCCTGCGAATTACTCATACGATACTGTTTGGATCGGCAGACATTGTCAGTGTTTGTCGCCGATTCACGCGCCTGTCGAACCTACTGATTCCTGCGCTATGCATTTGCTACATGATTTTACTAAGAATGGGTCCAGGCATCGGTCTGTCCCATGCCCTCTCTGCTTTCATCGCTGGACTTCTCATCTGTATTGGAATCGCGCAAATGCCCGGTCTCACTTCACTCGTATGGCGATGGAAAAGGTGGTCGAACGAACATTACAGCGGTGCTGCATTAATCCAGCTGACTTGTTATCTACTGGCAACGCTTAAACTTCAAACGACACTCCATTCGTTTCCTCACCTGCAAATCGCGATTCAATTCGGTCTACTGATGGGTCTTATTGGTTTGACGGCCTACGCTATCGAGCAAAGAGCTCAGATGTTCGACCACGGCGTGTTAACGCTCTGCCTGTCATTACAAGTTGGATGTTTAATCGGCTTAACCGTTAAGCCTCCCAACGCACCGAGCCAACTCATTCCCATTGAATTTTCAAGCGCAACCGCACGAGCCGCTCTGCGAACTTTAAGATGGGGGCTCGACAAAGACGGAGACGGGTTTTCAACACACTTAGGAGGTGGCGACTGTGACGACAATGACCCCCGTGTCCATCCACATGCGCCAGAAATCCCAGGTAATGGGATAGACGACAACTGTTTAGCCGGTGACGCGCCTGCACCTGTCGTAAACACCGTCAACAAGCGCCCGCAACCCCAACCACAAATATCAAAACGTGCCAGTGTCGTACTCATCGTAATCGATTCACTTCGCTCCGACAGAGTACTCTACGATGGACACGCTCGGAATACCGCACCACAGCTCTCACAATGGTCACGACAGTCAACCCGCTTCTTGAAAGCTTTTGCCCAGGCACCACATACACCGCGTTCGATCCCGTCGATGATGACCGGAAAATATCCATCACGTCTAAATTGGGTGAGTAGCTTCGAGAATTACCCAACCCCTCATCGTAATGAGAATTTTATTGCCGAAGAATTCTTTGAACACGGCTACACAACCGTTGCAGTGTCTTCACACTGGTACTTCTCTCGCGTTCCCGAGGTCCTTCGTGGATTTGAACGAAGACGGTCCTTAGTTCAAACCTATCGTGAATCAACCGACGCTCGTGAGACGACGGA
>JBMYRY010000298.1:0-4243 GCA_049602795.1 Bradymonadia bacterium | reverse complement strand
CGAGCATCGCATTGTAGACATGATATTGTCGTAAGGGGTCGAGGCGCCCAAGATTGAGTGCGAGCGCACGTTTTTCTTCGTCGCTTGAAAATTCACCCTGTCGAATCGCATTTGCCAAGTAGACCGCGAATTTCACCTGGCTACTTGAGCCTAGACGTTCAATCACTTCGAGACGTACATTTGGGTCTCGGTCCTTAAGATGTCCTACCAGCATTTTTTCCAAATGAGTGATGCCGTCTAGAGGCATCGTTCGGATGACGCTACATCTGACTGCTGGGTCACTGTGGACGATCACCTTCTGAAGGAAGATTAAACTATCGTCCTCTTTACTAGATAGAACAGCGATCACTGCTTCTACGAGCGTTGATTTGACTGCCGGCTTGCCCCAGAAATAGACATCGGGTCCGAGGATTGTTCGAGAGGCGGCTCTCTTCACGGCAATCGGTAGGGTCCCTGTTTCGATAAGCGTGCTCGCGATACGTACGAGTGCACCGGAGCGTTCCACTAAGTCACGCGTATTGTGAGCGCAGTTGATTGCTTCAGTCGCAGCCAGCGCTGCAAGTTCGGGTTGCTCTGTTTCAATGAGAGCTCGAACGGCAACACTATACGCGCTGACCTTGTCCTCATTTGGAACAAGACGAGCCGAATCAAGTGATTCGCTGGCGGCTGCCATAGCGTCGTCGAATCGTCCAGCGGACACCAGTGTGGGGGTGACGGTACCGAGATATTGGCAGCGATATAGAGGCTCCGAAACGGCGCGCGCCCGACGCAGCGCCTCCACCGGATTCGTCATTGTGTCCGCTTCGAACTGTCCGCTGCTTTCGGTTTTGCCCGACGCAGTGTCTGCGAAATTGAGGTCACCGCTCACCATGGAGATGCGAACGAAAAAGGCACGACCTTTCACTTCTCTAATCAGATCAAGCGCTTTACCCAGGCGAACAAGCTCAACGCTTTCATCACCACCTAGTTCGGATGCTGCGGAGGTGAAATCCGTTTGTTCCTCGTCGAGCAACTCTTCGGTGACTTCGGGCGTTAAATTGTGTTCACCGCTTTGATTAAGAGCCTCACGTTGCTTTCGTAATGTTCTGAGTTCATTAAATTCATCGAAGAGGTTCCGCGTTGCGGTGAGAACGAGTCGTTCATTGGCAGCCTTGAGTAATTCAGGAAAGGGGTCTCTCAAGGTATCACCGAGATCCTGTCTCATTTCCTTCGAATAGAGTGATAATTGTCTGACCGCCTTTGAATTCAGTCGGTTCGCTTGCTCGCTACAAAACTGTTGGAGCCGGTCGGCATTGACGGAACCTTCGCGCTTATTGACGATTGCGAGTCGACTGTAAATCTCTTTGACGAGCCACGGCACGGCCACTTTGCGGCCAACGACGTCAACGTGAAATAGAACATCGATGTGTTTTGAGTTTAACCGTCTGAGTTGACGTCGAAACTCTTCTTCTTCTTCCGTCGATGTACCGTCCACTCGACGGCTCATGAGTTTTCCAAATTTGAGCAGTGTTTCTTGATCAATCTCACCACTCACGCGCACTGAAGCGATATTGCGTTGCTCCATGGTGCTTGCCATTCGAGAAATCAGCGTCATCATACCGAACTTACGACGAACAACACGCAGTGCGTTCTTAGCATCTAGGAATGCGTCGGTGCCTTCGCGTTGAACCAATAATTCCTGGAGAGAGATTGGGTCTGACGCGAATTCATGGGCGGCAATATCCTCGGAGCCAAATGAGAGTTGATTAACGAATGTAACTGCGTTGGCATATTGATGAAGTGATGCTTGGAACAAGCTATACACTTCACCGCGCGCTAGTGACGCTTCAGCATGGTCGGGAATCCACGTCTTAAATAGTGCGATTGCGCTCTTGCGGAGTAAGCTCTTGCGTTTTTCTAACTCAGAGCGCCAATCTTGAGCGCCGGTATTCTTATTTTCCGTCATGTTTTCCGCGCTCTCCCAATTACGAGCTTTTCCCCCGCCTACGGAGGGTGTACATCACAATAACAACATGGAGAGTACATGATGTCGATTGAACCCGAAAGTTTGCGTCAAAAGTATAACAAATTCTTACAGCCCGGGAGAACCTTACTTACGGGGCATTCTCACCAGGCATGGCCCGATTGTGCGGAAGAAGGCGTGGTGGAAGCCTTCTTAGATGCAGCCAAGCATGTTGATGACAAGTGGTCTAGAGCCTTTGACAAAGCTCAGTATGTTCGAGAGGCAATTTCACGGTATTGCGGTGCGGCGTCAGGTCAGGTCGTTCTCGGACAAAATACCCATGAACTTTTTTATCGGTTCTTATCCGCACTACCAAAGAAGAAGCGTCACTTGGTGGCGAGCAGCGGTGAGTTTCATTCCGTACGCCGGCAAATCCTGGCGCTCGGTGTAGAAGGGTGGACGGTCACTTGGGTTGAGACGCATCCTGTACACACTCTAACCGAGCGATTAGTCGCTTCGATTCAATCAGATACGGCTGCGATTGTTTGTTCATCTGTCTTATTTGAAACAAGTACCATTGTACCTCATCTCGATGAGTGTGTTCGCGCGGCGGTCGCTCAAGATGTGGAAGTATTCTTAGATGGATATCACTCGTTCATGGCGCATCCATGGACTTTGTCGGAGTTTTCGAGCGCCCATGCTTTCATTTCTGGTGGTGGATACAAATACGCCCAGTGGGGTGAAGGCGTGTGCTGGATGACGATCCCGGCACATTTCGACGGTAAACCAGTCTTCACCGGGTGGTTTAGTGATTTCGAAAATTTGGATAGGCTCAAGAGCGGTCAATTAGGATACGGTAGTCGAGCAGCAGAGCGATTTGCTGGGAGCACCTACGATCCAACAAGCCACTATCGAGCCGCTCGTGTAATTCAATTTTTCGATGACCAGGGATTAACGATCAGTCAGTTGCGGAAGCTTTCGATGCACCAGACGAGTCGACTGGTCGATCAATTAGGCGCAGAGCACTTATTATCACCGATTTCCCCGGAAGAGCGCGGGGGATTTGTCGCCTATCGAGTTCAGCATGCGTCGCACATGGTTAATCGTCTTCGTGAGGCGGGCATTTTTGTTGACTCAAGAGGCAGCGTGATTCGCTTCGGACCCGCACCGTACACGACGGATGCAGAACTTGATGAAGCTTGTGCTGTTATCCGACCATTGATGCGCGCACATGAATGACGGATTTAGCTTTATTCTGAAAAAATGTGGGCAAAGATTGGCCTAAAGTCGCAAGACAGTTACGCTGTGATTTAGGGTAATTAAGGAGAAGTTTTGGTTCAACGCTCTTCCGATGACGCGGCTGCCTTACAAGGACGGGTCCGAGACTTTCTGAATAAACTGAGGGAGGTTGTGGAGCGCCTGGGGGTAGATGAACAGGGCGCGAATACTCGTTTCGACCCGATGTTCGAGGAATTCTCGGGCACCTTGAATGAATTTGGCATTGTCGAACTAAACATCTCAACGAACCGAATAACGATCGGGGAAAGCGAGGTGTTTCGCTCAGAGTCCCGAACCAACAATCTCGCGTTCGACCTCTTTCGACAAGGGATTCGGCAACTTAAATTCTTGCCAGAATTGGAGTCCGATGAACTCTACACGCTCGTCGTTCGTTTTGGAGAATTTTCCAAGGTAGAAGAGATAGACGAAGACATCAACACGATGTTGTGGCGAGAATCTTTACCACATATAGAGGTCGTCGCTGTCGATATCTTTACCGAGAAGGTCTTCATGGCCGATCCCGAGTTCATGGAACGGTTCACGAACACGATTAAAGACGTGGTTCCGGGATTGTTTAGTTTTTCGGAAGAAGAGGAGTTGCCTGTTGTTGATTTGGACACGGCGGCCGAACTTGTCAGTTTCAACGTCTTGGACCAAGCAGATTTAGATGAGCGAAAACTGAGACGAGAATACGAATCTCAACGTGAGACGCTTCGGAATCGCTACATACCCACTGATGATCGATGCTTACTTGCAGACCACTTAATTCAGCAAGTTTGCGCCCTTGCACTACATGCAGAATGTCCGCTTCAAGATTCAGAGATTCGAGGGGTCTTGTCTCGAATTGTCACTGTATATTCCGACGGTGGTCGTTGGGACAAGTTAGCTGATGCAATGAGGACATTACATCTTCTGAGTGAACATCGGGGAGGGCTTGAAGCCTATCGAGTCAGTCGCTTAGAGCGCATCGGACGGGTGGCCTCCGGGCGCGATATGCTTGAGTTGATTGCGGCAGAAGTTCCG
>JBMYRY010000297.1:0-4250 GCA_049602795.1 Bradymonadia bacterium | reverse complement strand
CCAAACCGATTGGACTTACGCGTGATTTTTTTCACCACCTCATCGTTGGCATCTCGAAGCTCAACGGCGAAAAGCTTATTGGAACGCACCGTAATGTCGCCTTTTGTGTTGCGCGGAGAATGTGCAATGGCTTGCCAATGAACCGTTTGTCCTGGTCGGTAGATCGAACGGTCAGTAAACACAGAGGCATGCTCATTCCTGTCCCGATAACGATGGTTATTTGTGAGATATATCGGGTCGGGATACACCCGACCATAAGTTGGATGATCGATGATCGTAAAATAATTGCGATGCAGCTGACCTTGTCCAGGGACAAAAACCGCACGTCCCTTGCGGTCGGTTGTTCGCGTGGTGATTAACTTTGGCGGTGCGTCATACCGGTCTCGACTAAAAATACGTACCCGAGCACTGGTGATCGGTTCACCAGTCTGCCCAGCGTTCACTCTAATCTCTAGCTTGCCGCCCAAATCTCGCTGCCCAACTACTATGTTACCAATATGAATGATCGCCATTTGCTTGAGATCATCACCCAAAGGCTCTCCCACATGAGCAACCACAAGATAATCACCATACTCAGTAAAGCGATTTGTCACGTAATGTCTGTGAAATCGAAAATCCGTGGTTTCAGTTAAACGCTCAGTCCAGGTCACCAAGGGTGCCCGGGCAGATATCAATTCCTGATATTGTTGAATCGAAAGTGGATAGGTCCCCGGATGGTGAGTGATCTTCTCAAGATCAATGGACCATGCACTGAACTTGATCTCTCGAATATTTCGATAATGAAGGGCAATGGATGGCCGCCCCGGTGCATCTGATATCATGGCTTCAACGCGCCATTCGGGCAACTCAATGTGTTGAACAAGCGCCATACAATTCTTTGCAGCCGAGGTTTTGGGAAATTTCGTCTGACATGCTTTTGCTGTGAGCCGAGCTTTAACCTTCGCATCAGGTTTATCGATACTGGCTTCAAATGTTGCCAGTTGGAGCATGCCCTGAGTCCACCAGGAATCTTGAGTGACTTGATCTAGTTTGCGGCGCAGAACATCAATGAGCATCTCGCGCTTCTTCTGATCATCGAATTGATCAAATAAAGCCTGTAAGCGAACCAGATATGCTTCAAGCCCTGCACCAATTCGATTTTGAGCCAAATGCCACTGCTGATGCTCATTCAATAACCAGGATAGACGTAGTAAAGGATGAAGTGTTGAATCTACCACGTTCACCGTATCAATTTGCCTACTCGTGAGGGAAGCTAAGTCCAACTGATACGCTTCACTGGCATGCTCGGCGCGCCAAAACCGTGAATTAGAAAGCCAACTTGCCCAAAGATAGACTACGACATCTCTCATTGTGCCCCGAATTTCCTCGGGATATGTGCCAAGTTTGAGGTAATCGAAAAGAGCATCACGAGGCAGCATGCCCAACTGCTTTCGAGACAACCAAATCGTTTGGTATAGCCGATTCACTTCAGTGCACAGCTCAGTGCGTGACCACGTCGTGAAGTCCCGCGATCTCTGAGACTTAATGGCGGTATTTGCTTGGACTATGCCTACGTAAACTCGGTCAGAGTAGTTCGTGAGTCGATGAGCCAATTCCAGGTTTCGTGCAGTCTGAGAAAGTAGATCATCGGGCCACTGCGCATCGTATAGCGATTTGATCCCCTGCTCGACTCGACCAAGGTCATGGTTATATCGACTGATTCTCAGATAAGCATTCACCAGTTCTTGCGAGTCACCAGCATCGCGAAAGACAGGTAGGAGCTTTAAGGTTTCCTTGAGTGCAGCATCTAACTTGTGTTCTTGCTCGAGCGTATCGACGGCTGCCCACAACGGAGACTTTTCTTTATTCCACCGCTTCACCATGAGCTCAGGGCCCTGAGCAGTCTGTCCTTTTTGAGAGGCAGGCGGCGCGATATCAGCACCGATGGTGCTGGATGCTTCAGTGCCATGTCGACACCCACCGACATGAACGCCAAGGACAATCAAAATAATGCAGCCCACATACGTTAGATTTCGATGCATTTAAAGCCCTCCAAGGATAATCAAGATCACACTGAGCAACGCCCAGGAGTGTAGAACGGAACACATCGCATTAGGATCTAAATCTATGTCGTTTTTTGTCCACAAGGAGTATGGACGTTTGGTTCGACATACTTACCTCGTTACACCCAAGCTTCGCCCCCATGAACCAACCTGTGCGGAATATCTATCGATTGTGTTGTTCAAAGATTTACGATTGCGGCAACTTAAGAGATGACACACCAACCGCGCCTAAAAATCTCTAGGCCCATTTTGTGGAACGGCAATCTCGGTTGCTACGCTGAGAACGAGCACGTCCCATGGACGCTCGATGGGCGCTACTCCTGGCAGACTAAGCAGGAAAAATCGTCGGGTTGATCTACCCCTAAGCACTGACTTGCCTCGACCGTCGTACATATCGTACCGAGTGGACACCCTTCTTGGGGATCCGCCTCATCACATGCCTCTAGGTCGGATGTAACATTCACCAGGCATTCAGCCTTTAAACTGGTGCCAACACACGTGAATCCAACGGGACATTGGTTGTAGTCTCCGTCGCACACGGTAGACAACTGGCGTCGAGTAATGCCCGGTGTAGTGAGCTCATAGCCACCCACCGTTTGACTGTATCGATCATCGACGAAGAAAACACCATCTTCGGTCATCGCTGGGTATCGCTGCTTACGGTCATTCTGAGTCAGGCGCTGAATCGAACGGTCAGTAAGCGAGACACGTAAGATCTCCGGTTGGTTCGTGTTGCGCTCATCGGCGAACACTAATGCTTGGCGGTTCATGCTCAAGCCACCGAGGTTCTCTCCGATTCGGGTATAGACCACACTCACATCGTCGTCATTAAGTACCCTCGTGTCATCGTCATCAGGATTTGAGTCCGGCCGATACCCCCAGACATCATCCGCTCCTTTATCGAGCAACGCGATGGTACGTACCGCCCCATCGACGAATTCTAACGCAACCATTCCATCGGGATTGACCGCGACCGACTCGATCGCGCCCTTTCGGAGGAGCTTTAGTACACCACACTCAGAGAGCGATTCTGTGTCATTCTGCCAATCCAACTCAAGGTCACAGTCCCACATTGTAGAGTCAGTTTTACTGGGATTAACCACGGCAACCAGATTCGTCCGCTCAATTAGTTGTAGCTCATTGCCATCAAATCTGAATCGAAAATAATGAACACCCTGTTTCACCTTATCAACCACGCGGGCAGAGGTGGGGTCACAGCCAATCGGAAATCCCGCACACACTGCATGAGTCTCATCACGAGAGATATCGTAGGCGACGTCCAGCACATTACAATCGATATTGCCAAGCGGCACAGGAGGCAAATTTTCAACCGTGGTGGACAGCCTCGGAAACATTAAATCAACCGTTGTGGGATTTTCCTCGACCGCTGACCCATCGGTCAATTTGACGCCGTATCCAGGTGCCGATCCACCCGTACATCCTGACTCAGCAAATTGTTCGAGTTCTACCTCGCTGAATCGTGGCCCTTCGCGAGAATAAATTAATTGTCCCCGATACCCGGCACTCACGTGAAATTTACTTTGCGTGAGATCGACATTGTCCCACCCCTGTCCTGGAGGCGACGACACCGCCCTGGGTACCCAAGGTTCCAACAAATTACCATTCGCTTGTTCTTGTTGAGGCGGTGTACGTGTGGCTGAAAATATGAGCGTCTCATCTCTACACTCAGGACTCATCCGAGCCAATACCACCGCGGTACCAATGTCGAGGTCATATCCTGTACCAAGCTGCCATTCTGCTTGCTGCTCGCTTGGTAAGAGCGCGCAGTTTTCTCCGGAATCCGCCGGCAAGACAAACTCAATTGAATCACAATTTTGACCCACCTCAGTGCAAACCCCAAGCTTTTGGGCGGGAACATCCGCATGCATGGGCACAATATAAAGCCCATCCGTAGGCGACTGAGCGTTAGGTTGATCATTAAAACTGGAGTAAAGCAGCACCTCAGCATTTGCTTTAACCTTCTGCTTCAAGTGCCGCTCCCCGTAGCTCAACCCAACCCAATTTTGCTGGCTTACCTCCGCTGACCGGACCCTTCGCTGCCCAGACTTGGTGTCGAGATAAACCACACGATTACCAAGAGCAACGACCTGTTCGATGGGATCCACTTGGGGCGTAACCAGTACCCGAGGGATAAGGATCCCATTGTTCTCAGGAGACAGTTTGGCAGCAACCAAACCGTAGGTGGCA
>JBMYRY010000296.1:0-4267 GCA_049602795.1 Bradymonadia bacterium | reverse complement strand
CCAAGACACTGTTAAGCGTTATTTTAGAAGTCTAGTGGAATAAAATAATGAGACTGCTTCAAACATCTTTAATAAGCATGCTGTGCTTAGTCGGCAGTTGGGCATTAGCCAACCCACCAAGCACAGAAATCGAATCGATTTCCGATGCACTCGATGAATGGAATGTTCAATCAGCAAGGCAACAATTAGAGCCCCTCATTCTTAGTTTTCCCAATGCTCCGCTAGTCGGACTATTAGAAGCACACCTCCTCTACCTCGAGGGCCGATATCAAGACTCGGTCAAACGATATGAAACTCTTCCGCCCGAGGTCCTTGAAGCGCCAGGTCCGGCTAAACGACTAAAGCAGGTACGCCAAACCGAAGCGACCTTGAGATCATTTAGCGAGTTTTCAACGCCAGACGGACGTTTCTTGATTCGATACAGCGGTAAAGACGAGCTTTTGATGCCATATCTCGTTGAGGTCCTCCAAAAAGCAGAAAAAGCGCTGAGTGAAGATTTTGATTACACTCCGCCTTCACCCATCATCGTAGAGGTATACCCAACTGTTGAGTACCTGGCGGCTGTCAGTAGCCTAACAAAAAAAGATCTAGAGACCAGTGGGACCATCGCGCTATGCAGTGACAATCGGCTAATGCTCACTTCCCCAAGAGGGCTAGGCAGAGGCTATGGATGGCGGGATACAATCGCTCACGAATTCGTCCACTATTACATCACCAAAGTCAGCAAGAACTCAGTCCCCATTTGGCTTCATGAGGGGATTGCCAAATTTCAAGAAACGCGCTGGCGAGAGAAACCAGGACATCAGCTAGAACCTCCTCAAGAAGATCTGCTCGCTCGGAGTCTAAAGGCAGACAAACTCATTAGTTTTGACCAGATGCATCCCTCAATGGCGCTTTTGCCAAGTCAGGAGGCAGCAGCTCTAGCCTTTGCGGAGGTACACAGCACAATCAGATACCTTCACGCGAAAGGTGGCTATGGCAAACTCAGGCGACTACTTGAGACGCTGTCTACCGGTCGTTCGATGGATCAAGCTCTTCAACGAACCTATGGCTTTGATCTGAACGGACTATGGAAAACCTGGGTTGCCCAGGCACGTCGTCTGGGACTGAAAACGTATCCTGGTCTCGTTCACATGCCCTTAACATTCATCACTCCAGATACTGAAGGTGAAGAAGTAGAATCTGAATTAATGACCATTAGCGAAAAACGCGTCAAAGATCTCACCCATCTCGGTGAATTGCTTCGAGCACGAGAACGCCCGCTAGCCGCGTCAAAAGAATATGAAAAGGCAATGAAAATTCAGGGGCGAGGTAATCCCACGATCCAAAACGGTTTGGCTAAAGCACTTCTCGACCTAAAGAAGCCAGAAGAGGTACCACCCTTGATGGATTTAGTACTGTCATATTATCCAGATTATGCACGCACGCATCTAAACCTTGGACGCGCATTTCTGGCACTTAAACAATGGAACAATGCACGCATAGCATTCGAGAAGATGATCGGTATCAATCCGTTCCATCCCGAAGTGCACGAGGCTCTCATACACATATACTCGAAACTCGGTCTAACCGAGGCAGCCGACCAAGCCCGCATTGCAGATCAACTCATCAAACAGTAGGCTACGAATCCCCTGAGGAGATTATGAACCGATGAATTACGAAAAAACCCGAGAACTCAAGGATAAGCTCTCACAAGCACTCGCCACACACGTCGTGGGTCAAAAGAATGTGATTGAACTCATGTTAACGGGTCTACTAGCTCAAGGGCATTGCCTATTTGTAGGGGTTCCCGGGCTTGGAAAGACTTTACTTGTCCGTAGTGTAGCGCAAGCTCTGGATCTGAACTTCAGTCGTATTCAGTTTACTCCAGATCTGATGCCCAGTGACATTACCGGTACAGAAATCATCGACCATGATGAATTGAGCGGCAAACGAGGGTTTCGATTTCTTGAGGGCCCCATCTTTACGAACCTCCTGCTTGCAGACGAAATCAATCGTACGCCGCCCAAAACTCAGGCCGCGCTACTACAAGCGATGCAAGAGCACATTGTTACCGTTGGTGGACAGAATCGAACCTTGGGCACTCCATTTTTGGTCTTTGCAACTCAAAACCCAATCGAGCAAGAAGGGACCTACCCACTACCGGAAGCCCAGCTTGACCGCTTCATGCTCATGATCGAAGTAGATTACCCATCAGTCGAAGAAGAGGTTGCCATTGTAAACTTAACGACAACAAGCGACATTGCGCCCATCGAGCCGGTGCTCACACAAGCTGAGTTAGTCGAAGCCCAATCCCTGGTGCGACAAATGCCTGTCGCGGACAATGTGGTGGACTATGCGGTACAACTGGTCCGAAAAACTCGACCAAACCAAGCACACAGTCCAGATATTGTTCAGGAATATGTCTCTTTCGGTGCCGGGCCTCGAGCCAGTCAAAACCTAATCTTAGCAGGAAAAGCTTACGCGTTGATGAATGGGCGTACTTCGGTTGAGCGTTCAGATATTAGAACACTGGCGGTACCCGTTCTGCGTCATCGGCTTGTCACCAACTTCAAAGCAAGTGCAGCCAATGTAACCTCGGCTCAGGTCATTGAAGAATTGTTAGAAACGAGCAATTGAGAATCTAATGACACATTTGCTCTCACCAGCCGAAATTGATCAGCTCAAGGGACTGAAGTTCTCGCTGCCTAAGCTTCTTGAGAAAGGCCAAACTGGACGACACCAGGCAAGTCAGAAGGGAAGCTCTGTAGAGTTTTCTCAGCATCGAGATTATGCCCCCGGTGACCCAATACGGCACCTTGACTGGAAGGCCTACGCTCGGAGTGAGAAGTTTGTCATCAAAGAGTTTGAATCAGAATCAAATCTGCAAGTTTTACTTGTATTAGACCGCTCACTTTCTATGGAACATCACGACTCAGGCGCACTCACGAAGCTCGCCTACGCATGCCAATTAATTCATGGTCTGACTTGGCTCTTATTGCAACAAGGAGACGCAGTTGGGCTTGTGTCATTTAGTAATGATGAACCCACATTTCTACCTCCATCGGGCGCAGCAAACCAAATTCATCAGATAGAACACCAGCTCAAACACCTTAGTCCACAGGGTAAAACTTCGTTCAGAGCCATCATTGAATTTATCAATGTTCATTGCCGGCGCAATACCGTCTGTGTATTTGTCTCGGACCTCTTGGATGATGAACACCTTGCTGATCAAAAGCTCATTCAGCTCAAGAAGAGTCGTTTTTCTACGTATTGTCTTCACCTGTTGACCGCGGGCGAATACCGACTCAAGGGCGATGACCCAACACTCTTCCAAGATCCGGAGACATCGGAAATTTTGCTGAGTGAACCGCAGGCGATTCGAGATGCATACGCTGAAGCGATTGATGAGTGGTTGAATACGGTACACAATGCATGTACTCATCATGGCATTGCCTACGCCTTTACGACGACAGCCACTCCACCAGTCCGTACGATCTATTCTTTAATGGGGTATGACGCACAATGACATTTGCTGCTCCAGGACTTCTATTTGGGCTTCTCGGTGCCCTGATTCCTTTGGTGCTTCATCTTTTGTTTCGACGAAAGCCACGCATACAAGTGCTGCCCACTCTCCGTTTTATTCGAATCGCCAATCAAAAGGTCCTCAAACGACACCGACTGCGACGGCGCCTCCTACTTTTGGCAAGAATGCTTCTCGTTGGCTTAGCAGCATTAGCCATGTCTCGCCCTTTCTTGGTAACTCAATCGGCTAATCTAGATGCTCAAATCGAAGGAGATGCTGTGGTCGTTATCGACAATAGCTATTTCACACTGGCTGAAACAGAAGATGGGACTCTTCTCGATACCGCTAGACGCATCGCCACCACGCTCGTGGAACAAGCCCCGAGACGAGTCAGCGTTTTGATGACATGTACAGAACGACCTTCAGTTCTCCCATTGTCTGCTGACAAGAAAGCGGCATACAGCTTCCTTGAATCCGCTCAATCCATGCGAAAGCTTGGGTCGATCAGAGACAGTGTAACCCGTGCAAATCAGCTTCTGACGGAGTCGGTAAGCGAGGAGATCCAAGGCACGATTTTTGTCATTTCTTCCTCCCCACAACTTGCCCAACTTAATCCATCAAACTCGGAGAGTGCCGTGCGAACTGTACCGATAAATTTAACGGCTGGACTGAGCGTCGATAATGCGGCGATTGTCGGCATGACTGCCGGTCGTGCTCCCGAATTGGGGGAGAATTATTGGGAGGTGAGTGTAGAGATAACCT
>JBMYRY010000295.1:0-4267 GCA_049602795.1 Bradymonadia bacterium | reverse complement strand
GTTGTCTTCTGACTTTTTGATCACCATCCTCGAAGTGAGAGAGTCTCTAGAAGAACTGACCGGCCCGGATGCACATGTTGAACGCAGACGGATACAACAATCCATTGTGCTTGAATACGAAGAAGGTTTGGCGCGTTTGGGTGGACGACTTGATAGCGAGTCAGGCATTGCTGTTGAAACCCTCAAGGGCTTAGGGCAACTCTACGCACAACTGAAATATTTACGCCGAGTGCTTGAGGAGATCGAGCGTCTTGAAGCGGAAGGTGATACACCGGAATCGGGTAACCTCGTCAGGCTTGACCCACTTCGTCCAGAAACATTTGAGAGGAAAGGCACATGAAGGCTGTTGGTATCGATTTGGGGACAACGAATAGTATTCTCGCGGTGGTCGAGAATGGCATTCCACGCGCGATTGACATGGGCACTGGCACACCGATTCTACCCTCAGTCGTTCGCTATACTGATAGTGGAGAGGTCATTGTTGGTTCCGAAGCTAAGTCAATGGCGATTGCAGACCCTGCGAACACCCTTTCATCAGTTAAGCGTCTTCTTGGTCGAAGCAAGGCAGAGGTACTCGAAGATGCCTCGGTCGGGTATACCTTGAACCAATCAGAAAGCGTCCTCCGCGTTGAGACGGCGGGTGGTGAGTTCACGCCCTTAGAGATTTCATCTGAAATTTTAAAGCGGCTTAAGGCTGCAGCGGACGATGCACTTGGATATACGATTAATCGGGCGGTGATTACTGTGCCCGCCTATTTTGATGATGCACAACGTCAAGCCACTCGACAAGCTGCACGCTTAGCAGGTCTTGAGGTCATGAGGCTGATCAACGAGCCGACTGCTGCTGCTCTTGCCTATGGACTTGAGAAACAGAATCACGGCTGCTACGCCATCTTCGATTTGGGGGGCGGAACCTTCGATATCAGTATCCTGGAATTGGTCGAAGGCGTTTTCGAGGTTCGTTCAACTGGTGGTGATACTCATTTAGGTGGAGATGATATTGATTTTGCTATTGCCCTTGGATTGCTCGAGCGCGCGGGGCTGACGTATGAATCGATTACTTTGTCGGACCAGGTGAAGATTCGTGAAACGGCTGAAGCTGCTAAACGCGTCCTGACTGAAAACAGTCAGGCAGAGTATGAAGTCGAAATTGGAGAACAGACGCTCAAGGGCATTTTGACCCGTAATCAATTTATGGTTCTGGTTGAACCGATCCTCGAAAGACTTCGACACCCTTGCCGTAGGGCTCTTGGTGATGCCGAGTTGCGGGCTGATCAGCTTGATGGCGTTGTCCTCGTCGGAGGGAGCACTCGCTCGCCCATGGTTAGAGGTTTTGTTGCAGAGATTTTTGGGCATGAGCCTATTTGTGATATCGATCCAGATCTCGTGGTTGCCTATGGTGCTGCGTCTCAAGCTGATTTACTCAGTGCGGACTCGGAACTCAAGCTAATCGACGGTGGTGATGTTCTTCTGTTGGATGTGACGCCACTCTCACTTGGTCTTGAGACGATGGGTGGCGTGGTCGAGAAGGTCCTGCCGCGGTGTAGCCAAATTCCCGCGAGTCGTGCCCAAGAATTTACGACCTTTAAAGAGAATCAAACAGCGATGGATATTCATGTGGTGCAAGGAGAGCGTGAACTCGTTTCTGATTGTCGCAGTTTGGCTCGTTTTCAGTTGACGGGCATACCGGCTGGACCAGCCGGGCAAGCTCGAATTCGGGTCATGTTTCAACTGGATGCCAATGGTCTGCTCTCAGTGACCGCGCGAGAATTGAGGTCGGGCGTAGAGGCAAAAGTCGACGTGTCGCCTAGTTATGGGTTAGATGACGCCCAGGTAGAAGCAATGTTGCAAGCGTCTTTAGATTTTGCTGAAGAGGATGTTGCGGCGCGCTTGTTTCAAACCGCCCACGTCGAAGCCCAGCGGGTTCTTCACGCATTTGATGTTGCGGATGCCAAGGATGGTGACTTACTAACGGCGCAGGAACGAGACATTATTGGTGAAGTGACTACCGACCTGAAAACAGCAATGGATGGTAACGACCATCGCATTGTGATGGACCTTACGGAGACCCTTGAGAAGGTCACCGCCGGCTTTGCTCATCGTCGTATGGACCGCGCATTGAGCGACACGTTTAAGGATATGGATGTTGATGATCTCGAACGTGTGGTCACCGACGAGTCTGATCCATCATCACAACAATCGGAGTAGAGTGTTATGAGATATAAGTGGACCGATGTGCATGCGATTGCTGAAGAACTCTATGACAGTTTTCCTGATCTAGATCCCCTGTCTGTCCTCTTTACAGACCTACATCGGTGGGTCACTGAATTAGATGGCTTTGACGATGATCCGGAACGATCGGGTGAACGAGTGCTCGAAGCGATTCAGATGGCTTGGCTTGATGAGTGGAAGGCTGATCAATAGTCAGAGGCCTTCTTCATTGAAGCATGCGTCCGCAAGGTGTCACGGCGCCACCAGACGAAGAAGATGATGTTCAGTGAGCCGTGTATCCAAAACGCAACCACCATTGCCCAATACGCCCCCCCTTGACCATATGTTTGACTCCACCACCATGCTAGAGGGATCTGAATGACTAAATGTGCGATGATTGAGCTGAGCATGGGTGGCAAGGTTCTGCCTGACCCCGCGAAGACTTTACTGACAATGATGGCGAAGGCTACTAATGGGAAACAGAAGGTATAGCGTCTGAGAATGAGCGCGCCTTCCTCAATTACAAGTGGGCTTCGGTCGAATACTGCAATCAATTGGTCAGCTTGCCAGAAGATGAATAGCGATGCGACCACCATAAACAACACATAGACACCAATGCTCGTTAGGGCTGTTGTGTAGGCGCGCATTGGTTTCTTGGCACCCAGATTTTGTCCAACGAGCGCCGCAGTTGCTTGACCAAGAGCAAGTCCTGGAAAGATAAGAAACATGATGACCATGATCGACGCGGTATACGCAGCCAAAACGGCGGAACCAAATGGACTCAAGATACGGACAAGAAGCAAAATCGCTGCTGAGCGTACCAACTGCTCTATGGTGCCGGGTACGCCTACCTTCAAGATGAATTGAATGAGCTTTGTCTTTAGTCCAGATAATCCCTCGGACCATAGAGAAATACCTAGGACTCGAGGGACGTAAATGAGGGCGATGATAAGGGCCACGCCGTACCCAATGACACTTGCGAGTGCCGCCCCATTGAGTCCAAGTCCGGCGCAGGGAAGCCAGTCTATGGGCATAGCTGCTCGGTCAAAAATCAAGACTGGGTCAAGGATGAGGTTGATGATGGGCGCAATGCTTTGCAAGCGAAAGGCTGCTTTGGCCTTGCCCGCACCTTGTAATGCGAAGGTCAGTACGTAGAGAGGTGCCTGCACGAGAAGCCCGCTGAGGCTGATGGTCAAGTAGCCACTCGCAGCGGCAACCACTGCCGATGAATTATCACCACTTTGGTCCATCATAGACATTAATAAATCGGGCACAAACATAGCGCCCAGGGCGAATGCTACGCCGGTCAGTATACCAATAAATAATCCATTTCTAACATAGCCACTCACCGCGTCTGCATCGTTCGCGCCTACGGATTTCGCGACGCCTGTCAGGGTACCAATACCCGGAGACATAATTGTCGTCACGCATATCACGAGTGCGGCATGGGCCATACCTACAGCAGCAAGGTATGTTGTACCGAGCACACCTATCCAGACGCGGTCGGCAAATAAAACGACCAGATTAACGACGTTTGCGAGAAAAAACGGGATGGCCAGTTTAAAGATCGCCTGAGTTTGATTGCCCTCAGTCAATTGACTCTGTGCTGGTTTCAGGACGAACTCCTTGATGGCTCATGGTAGGTGTTCGGTCATGGTGGACCATCTCGACCTGATTTACAAATGCTAAGATAGGAGAGGTTCTCAGGCGTCTGACTTAGGTCGAATCGCAGATCCACGCACGGAATCTACCGGATATTTCTGCTTAACTTGAAGTAGTTTTCTCTGAGCAGACTCTATGGGATCGATACCTACGGCGTCGCAGAAATTGATTAGGCTAATCAAAATGTCCCCAACTTCCTCTTCGACCCGTGTGCGGTCAGGGGGACCACCACCGGGGGCTTCGTTCTCCGTTTGCCAGATTTGCCATTGGTACAACTCGAGGAGTTCCGACGCCTCGACCGATAAACACATAGCGAGGTTTTTTGGCGTATGAAAGACCTGCCAATCTCTTTCCTTTACGAAAGAATGTACATTTTCCCTTAGGTGTTCAAATG
>JBMYRY010000294.1:0-4271 GCA_049602795.1 Bradymonadia bacterium | reverse complement strand
TCGCGGAACACGATCCAATGACCTAGAATAAGATTGTTTCCTGCCCATTGGCTCGACATTTAAGGCAAGAAGGATCGCATCCGAAGCACGTGTATAGCAATCAGGTGGGTATCCATTGGTCGGCTATTGAACGCCACGTAGAGCGTATGGCACCTTGCCCGTGGGCAGATGAGCCAATCCAGTATTTAACGATGATCGCTTCAAGCTAATATGCTGCGAAGGACTCGACCACCGGGGACTTCTTGTGCCGAATCTAAACCTGCCATGTGCACCAATGTAGCGCCAAGGTCAGCTGCTGGCACACCTAAGTCAGTTGCGCTCGGTGCACCAGTCACTGGATCAAAACCAACACCGGTAAATTGGTCATCATATCCCCCCACAGTTTTCCCACCTTCAATACCTGCACCCATGAGCATGACTGAGGTGTATGGCCAGTGGTCTCGACCGCCGGTTTCGTTATACAGCGGCGTCCGACCCATCTCTGAGTAGACCACCACTGTTGTTTCCTCGATCAGCATACGCCCAGATTGACCGCGGGTGGTTTCGAGTGCCCTCATCAGACGAGAAAGCTGGGTGAACAGGTCGTTAAAAAGGGGCGTTTGCTCGGCGTTATCCTCATGCGTATCCCATTCTCCATCGGTAGACAGCGTCACTGAACGAGACAAGCCAAGGCTCAGGGCGGTGATGGCCGAATCGATTTGTTGGCTAAATTCAGCCGATGCCAAGTCGATATCTCCTTCAACATGTTGCAATTCCTCAAGCCGTCTAATACTGGACTCAACGTCTTGGCTAAGACGCTGCTTTAATTCAGAACCAGAACGGCGTTTCACCTGGTCTGCACGTTTGCGCACGAAACGGTTGAGCCGAGCACCAAAGGGAGACAAAAGAGGCAATTGACCTTGGTCACCGTCCAGTTCATCTGGAAATCCGTACCGCACGAGCGCTTGTAATTGGTCTCCGCCTCTCGATGCCAAGACCTCGAGCTGACCAGGGAAAGAAGGGCCACTAAGAACCAGGGAGGGGAGGCTATAGTCTAGTTGACCACCTTGCGCGACTAAACTCGGCCAGTCGGGTGTATTGCCTCGAGTGCTGCCCGTGGTTGCGACCACCGCACACACTTCGTGTGACACGCTTCGAGTCGCAAGCCCATTGATGATGGCAGTTTGTTCGCCATATTGTTCAAAGTATTCTCTGACTTTGGGGCGGCTTTCATGATGAACCAATTGATGCCCTGCCATGGAGTAAGCGCTTGTCCCCACCTCCATTTGAATGTTTGTCGCACCAAATTTGGGCGCAAATACACAGAGCGGATCCCAACCGCCATCTGCAAATATAAAAATGAATTTTCTGTCAGTGCTCACTGATTGCGCTAACCCTAAGCGCGGGAGGGCCAACGTAGCTGTACCCGCGGCTAATGTGCCTAGAAAGTGTCGTCGATTAAACATATCTGTCTCTCCTTGAATCCACTGGCTCATCTCGCAGACCTCATGCTGTGAGACTGAGCGGTGCTCTGATGTGTAAAGTGATGATTTTAAGGACGTGAAGCGCTGAAACCTGGATCAATACATGACAAACTCAGGGTCGCGCAGCAGGACTGAAATCATTGACGCATACGCCAACGCATTGTCAGCACCATCATCGATGATCGCCTGATAAAGCTCGATGAAATCCTGTACCTCGTGCTCAGTGGGCTGACGTCCAA
Organism: Bradymonadia bacterium; assembly: GCA_049602795.1. GTDB lineage: Bacteria > Myxococcota_A > Bradymonadia > UBA7976 > UBA1532 > JBMYRY01. The sequence continues at coordinate 2,569 of JBMYRY010000294.1, read as the reverse complement.
TCATGACTTCAAATAGCCGCTCCACACGCGAGTGTCCCGGTGATGCGTCTATGTCAGTCACTAATGCGTCTAGTTTTGAGCCACCGTTTGCGATGACATAGAGTGCTGCGGCATCTGCGAGTCGAGCGTGGACTAACACCCGAGTCACATTAGCTGTTCTAGACGGATAGTCTCCCGAAAATGCCGACATGCCCCCTGCTAAAATTCGGAAACCACCAGCTTCCCCTGCGCTTTCGCCTTCGCCACTCGCACGCATAATGTCGATCCCTTCAGCCTTGGGATGAAAGCCTGTAATGTCTGTAATCACCCGTTGTAGCAATTCTGGCGAAAGCATCTTCGACGTTGTGGCAGACTGACGATTGTGATCGATGCCACGGTAAAGTGGGTCTGATATCACCGATCGGTACAGGGCTTTGAATCGTCGCCCATTGTCTTCAAACGCCTCCAGATGTTGAGTAATCGATTGGACATCATTGGCAGTGACAGCTCGGTCGAGAAGCCCCTCGTAAACCCGGGTTACGGCACAGCGTGCATAACGTGGATCCTCAATGATGAAGCGAGCCAAGTCGCTGATGTCGTTACCCTCTCGTCCATAAAAAGCGGGTGGTTTGCCCGTGGTTTCTATCCAGTCGTCTGCGGCGTCAGGGGTATACTGAGCGCGGATGTCGCCGGTTGCTAATTCAGGCTCAGTATAGACGGAAAAGAAGCTTGCAATGGGGTCGAGTTGATCATGACAACTCGTGCATGCAGCATTGGTCGAAATCGCATTCGTGATGACGTTTTCGTCACTCAAATCAAGATCTCGTGGAAAGTCTACTGGCATCTTCAAGAAATCGGCACAGAGTAAAATCCGACTCATCGCATTCGCTCGTCCGCGGTTATAATTTCCATCATTATTCAAAAACCGCATGAAGACCGAACTCATGGATAAATAGCCTGCGGCTGGTCGACCGTCTCTATATCGAACCCGTTGCCATCCGCCGGCACCAAAATCATAGCCCTCCAGGTGCCATGAGGCTGCGAAGTCTTCATTGGCGAATGTGTAATCGGCCTTCAGAAACTCATCGTAAGACAAGTCGTTGTCTACGATATGTCGTAGAAGCATCAGGGACTCATCTGCCACCGACTGCTGATAGGTTGTGGGTGATCCCGAACCATTGTCGTCATCCAAACCGCGGTACACATCCGCTCGATTGCGGAGTGTTCGAGAGAAAAGGTCGGCGACACTGTCGGCAAACCCGGGGTCATCTAGAAACCTATCGATCATCTCTTCTAAACGCTCTGGAGATGCAGCCAGGCGATTGAGTTCTGCAGCGGATGGTCTTCGACCACGAATATCGATACTCGCTCGAGTGAGCACTTCAGTGCGGGTCAATACATCCGATGCCTGATCTCGTCGCGTCGCGTCGGCCGAATCGTGGTCTTGCGCGGTGTTGTTGGTCTCTGCCATAGGGGAAGGTGAGTCATCCATGCCTGTAGCTAGCTCATCGCGCGGTGTTCTAGCGGATTCATCAATATGTGTACCATTGCAAGCAACGACCATAAGTGCCGCGATCAGCAGTGAAATCTTCTTCATTTAAACTCTCCAAGCGAACGTTACATATGGAGAGAGCGGCTAGGGCACCAAACTGTAAACGAGCGGATGACTCATTGTGCAGACTCGACGATTGAACCGTCTACTTTTAACCTCTGATCTTAGCTATCGGACTGCGCGCGGACGACAAAGGTCTGAAACCTGATAATCATTCTTTTTGTGTGAGACGAGTAATGTTCAAAGCGTAACACCTATGCACAAACCGACAATCTCGGGGTAGAGGTAATGTGTTTTTCTAATGCCGAAAAACAATGGATGCGAGCCAGTGTTTACTGCCTGGTAATGGGGCTCTTTACATTTTTTACAGGATGTGGAGATTTCGATCACCTGGAGCTAGTTGAGCCTCAGGATGAGGGTATGCAGACGGATGAATATGTCGGCGAGTTACGCGCTCGACTTTCTAAGATGTGTGCCTGTCCATTCGACGCTCAGATTTTCTATTCGTCAGAGGCAGAACCCGATTGCTCATGGGTATGTGGACGCATGACCGGACTCAAGAGCAAACGTCAGGATGGTGACGATGAAATGAGCCAATCAGACGGTGACTGGGTTGATGGCCTCGACAACAGTCCTCGTTCTGGGGTTGAAGATGAAGACCAGGCGAGGCGTCGAGCATGTTACAGCGTCTGTCCAGATTGGTCCGTCATTGGTCCACACCTATGCAGTGAGACTGCTGCTTGCTTTCAGGAAAATGATAAGTACATTGATGTGTCTGCAGGCGGCTCGTCGACCCTGGATACCCGTCGTGTTGGTGAGGAACCCGAGGATTTACCCCCACAGCGACACCCAAGCGATTGAAAACCCGAACTCTGTTAACCGACTCGGTATTAATCGATGGTACACACTCAAGACGTAGTGCTGTAGTGCTGCAATAATCGCCTTTTCAAGCGCCTATAGCCAATCAGTTGCAGATGCCTCTCGTTTAAGAAATTCAAAAGGGGGTCTGCACATCTACACGACACAACTTCTTTACGG
>JBMYRY010000293.1:0-4294 GCA_049602795.1 Bradymonadia bacterium | reverse complement strand
ATGGGTCAGTATCGATCAGCGATGTCCATGTATGAGGCAGCATTTAAGCAGTTGGAGTTGAATCAGTATGGCGCTGCTTCGGCGAGTGCTGCGTTGTTTGATTTTGTGACAGGACCGCATGTGTCGCTTGGTGGTGTATACGAAGAAGCTGCAACCGTGGCACTCAAGCTCGCCAAGAAGACGAGTCGCTCGGGACGAAGTGCGTTATTGTCGCAGGCTACGACTTGGTTGCGGCTCCATCGGGGCATTGAGGTAAGTGCTGGGTTAACGAACTACCAACAGCTTCATGAAGAATTGGCGATGATCCAAGCGCTACGGCAAGAAAGAACCAAGATGTACTACTTGGCAGGTCGCTTGGAAAACAAAGCATTATCGCAGCGTCGTCAGGCTGATCTCGGACGAACCTATGTCACCGCGCATAACCAGTTGTCCTCTCTTGTGGCGACACGAATTGAAAAAGCGAAAAATTTAGGCAACCCATATCGCGATCGGTTGACTAAATGCGCCGGAGAGCGTGCATGCGTGTATTATTTAGTTGGTTCCGATGTGAGTTACGCGGTGGTATCAGCTGATGGCAAATATCGGTTGTATACTCTGCCATCCAGTGAGCGTTTAGCCGAGATCAACGCGAAGCTCGACGCGCTGATTGCTGCTGTGCCAAATTCATGGAAGCCGACAAAAAGAAAGACGGTAAATGACCCAAATTTTAACGTCTGGAAACGTTTACGAGACCACGGTAAGACCCTGATCCCTTTTATGTATGGACGTGAGGGCAAAACGCTTCGTGGGCGTCCAATTGATATGTTTGTCGATGGGGTACTCATGCGTACAGCGTTCGATGCGCTGGTGATCGATTCACCTGCTCGCAGACAATCGTCAGCTAAGTTGAAAGGACCGGCTTATTTCTCAACGGTAACCTCCCCAACATACGTCATTGGTGAAGGGGCTGCGAGTGAGACGGTTGAGGGTCAAGCAATCTTTGTTCAGGGGACGTCTCCCTTTAAACTCTGCGAAAGTCAAAGTGTACAAGACTGTGTTACGGCAGGTGCAGCGGCCGCGCTCAAAGCGATGGTGGCAAATGCACCTGATTCGAGTAGAAAGCAGATAAGCCAAGCGTTCGAGGTTGCGCGCCGAGACCCTGCTGTTGTGTTGGGCGTGCCTTTCACAGTGAGTGAAGGCGCGGTGATATCCGGTCAAGAGAGTATTCATCTAGCCGACAAGATGACCACGGGAGAGCTCGTTGCGCTCTTGTCACATTGGCATGATGACCCGGGTCTGAATGAACGAGGCCTTACTCGGCTCTGGGGAGAATTGAGTAGAAAAGGGATGCAAGGTGTGGCGCTGTATCGTGGTCATCACTCAGACGCTGAATCTGAAAGCATTGCCCCGATTACGAAGGGCATGACCGAGCAGTCCTCACTGATGAGCGGCGTACGTCAATGGATGAAGTCAAGAGCTCAATCTTCAGTAGATCCTACGCAAGGCGGACCCGCATATCATCACCCGTATTTCTGGGCGCATTGGCAGCTTTTTGGGAAACCTGTTGATTGGAAAGCGAAGCCCGTTGAGCCGGTGAAGAGTAAGACGAGTGAGCAGAGTAAAGCGACGACATCCGCGTCTGAGCCTAAGGAGGAAACACAGCCTTCTAAGCCTGTACCAAGTGTTGAAGATCCCTTTTCGAATCCTGCAGAGTCTCCAAGTCCTGAGGCAGCACCCAAAGATAAAGAATAGCCCTTTGGTTTCGAAGACCGGTAGGGGTAACGCCGTTGTTTCGAGGATGGTTTAGATGTCTATTTTCGGACGCCAACAATGGTGTAGCTGATTACATCGTCGAGAGCACTCAATTCTGCCGAAACCTGCAGAGACGGGGCATTGGAGAGTTGAATTCGGGCACATGCAGCTCCTTCATTGCCTTGGAATATTTCGTTGGACATCCCTTGAATATTGATTGCAGCGCTTTTGAGAACATCCAGAATCTTCGCAAGAACGCCTACCCGGTCAAAGTGCCGTACGACCAATAAATGAGTCGCTTGAGTCTGCACAGCCATATTGACGCAATGTTCTGCGCGGCCTTCGTCTCGGAAGGTCAGGGCTACTTTCGCTGCTTCCTGCGCTACAGCAATCTGCGCCTGATTCGTTGAGGCGCCAATGTGGTGGCTGAGATATAGATTCGGTTGTCCAATGAGCTTATGGGACAATGGTCCGTCTGTTTTTGGTTCATCCGAAATGACGTCGAGGGCCGCGCGAATTCTTTGGGTCTCCAAAGCTTTTACTAGAGCCTCTTCGTCAATGATTTCCGCGCGCGCTGTATTGATAAGTAATGCTTTGTCCTTCATTTTGCTGATGAAGTTGGCGTCTATAAGCCCGCGAGTCGCATCCGAAAGTGGTAAATGAATTGAGACTGCATCGGAGATTTTTGCGAGGACGGTCGGATCGGCACACCACTTAATGTCATATGCTCGCGCGACCTCATCCGTCATTGAGCCGGACCAAGCTACAACCTCCATGTCTAATGCTCTTGCTCTCATCGCGACTGCTTTACCTATGGCGCCAAAACCCAGAATGCCGAGCCGAGTACCTTTAAGCCCCCGTCCGGGGGACAGCGATTTCTTGGCCCATTGACCCTCCCGGGCTGTCTGAATATTTTCATAAAGCCTTCGATCTGCATTGAGCAAATGGGCGAGTGTCAGTTCGGCAACAGCCACCGCGTTCATGCCGGGGCAATTACTGACGCAGATCGCGTTTTGAGACGCCGCTTCAAGGTCAATATTGTTCACCCCAGCGCCCGCCCGAATGATCAGTTCAAGACTGTCGGTGGCTTCACACATCGCGGCCGTTACTTTGGTGGAACGGACAATGAGTATCTGTGGTTGCATACTTTTGAGCGTCGAAACGAGGTAATCGTCCTTGAGCATCGGTTGAACGGATACTTGGAATCCACCGTCGGTCAGCAATGTAACCGCACTCTCGTTAAGGTTATCGGCGATCAAGATTTTCATAGCACCCCTCCATCCCTCGTCTCACCAGAGTACTCGGGTTATGTCGAGCCCTCAAGGTCGCTCAGGGTAAATTTTTGACAATTGCCGCGCGACCGAGTGCATTGTTGGGATCTCATATGTCTTATGGTCAGTAGAACACGTACGTTTTCGCTGCTCAAATCAAGGCCGTGTGGTAAGTGTAAGCCGTCAACGTAAAGATGTAAACGGGTGTGGAAATCTCATGAGACTTCGAACTGCAACGTACAGTGTGGCGGGCGCAATCACCGTATGCTCGCTACTCTTTGTCTGGGTGCCCTCGCTTGAGTCAAGCCTCAGCTTGTCGTCGACAAATCAGTCTGTTTCATGGTTTCCGACGCTCCTCACCAATGGATTCATTTGCCTAGACGCGTCTCCAGTAATATTAATCGTGTTAGTCGGGCTTATTGCGTTTTTTAATCTGCGCAAGACTCAGCAACTATGGTGGAGATATCGCTGGCGTCTGATCGTGGCGTTGCTTCTGTGTTTCCTTACCTTTCATTTCATTCAATCGATGGTCTTTAAAGGACAGGGGTGGGGCTATCTAAGCGCCATGATTCTTACGATATGGTTGGGTTCTGCCTTGGAACAACGGTGGGGCTCACGACGCTTAATCTTGTTTTCAGCTATGGTCGCGCTGATCCCTCAGGTTGTTGGTTTTCTCTTAGTTAGTTTTACGACCAGCCAGCCAGGGCTGATGGGCAGTCATCCCTTGTTCAACGGGTGGATGACAGCACTTTGTCTCATGTTTGCTCACCAGAGAATTCCCGCCTTGAATATTAAATCTCAGCACCTCATCTGGGTTCTGGTTTTTCTTGATTCGTTAGCTTTGGTGCTCGACGGTAGCTATGCCGGCTTGATGGGACTCGTAGGGACTGGCATTGCGTGGGTGTTGGTTTCAGGTCGGTGGCGCCCCGAACGAATCGTACATTGGTGGCGTCGAGCTCGTGATCGCCGAAGGCGCTCCCGATTCAGGGTGATCGATGGTGGTTAAAATAAGTGGATGAATGGAGCAATAACAGTGTCGAAACAAACGTGTCCAATCTGTAAAAATCAGCGAGCAACCCGAGAAAGTAACAAGGCGTTTCCCTTCTGTAGCGATCGATGTAAGTCGATTGATTTGAGCCGATGGCTGGACCAAAGTTATCTCATTTCTACACCAGCGCCTCACTTGAAGAGTCATGACCCGAGTCATTGATGACGTTTGGTTGGGCACAGCGCGGAGAAAAGAGGAAATTCTCCGGTGTTTTGGTTCCAATGGTGTGCGTCGTGATAACGCT
>JBMYRY010000292.1:0-4305 GCA_049602795.1 Bradymonadia bacterium | reverse complement strand
CAACGTGTTTTGAACGATTGATGATGAACTCGGTGCCGAGTTCAAGACGATCGTCAGTTTCCTGAGGTGGCCCTTGGTCTAGATACGATTTTGCAAAAGCGGCGTCGATGTAATTGAGGGATGTCATCGAATCGCTATCAAAGCCGAGTGTAACTCTGCCTCGCGCTGCGACTTGGGTGTAATCTTGAGTCGTCAATCGAGGCTCTGGAACATCATTGTAGTTTTCAGGGGCCCCTAAACGATGCAATTGACTGCCTTCGAGGGTGACGCGATCAAAATCCAGGAACCACTCAGGTACTTTCTTGATTGATTGAGAACGCTGCACGATACGGTGGAGTGTGTTTGGCATTGTCTCAAGAATCATGCTTTGAATGTATGTGCCTGACTCTGTTGATGTTGTGGTGACGGCTTCGCCAACATCGTGCCGAGATATGGGGGGGACCAGCTTGGCAAACCGATCTGCCAGCGAGCGGGTGGTCGCAAGCGTGTACCAACGCCGAGTGCTGATGGAGCGACCACCGACTTTTTGACTGGTCAATTCGAGCCCTGTGACCATCAGTGGCGTCATCACTTGACTCTTGATGAGCTTCTGCAGTGCCTTTCCGTCAAACGTGAGAATGGATGCCTTCGCGGATATCGGGAGGTTCGCGATGGCCGTAAGCTTGAGAACCGGATTGTTGATGGACCACGCGACGGGAAACTTTGGCAAAATCGCAATGTCCGTTGATAGATGTTCTTGTAGCGCTAGTAAGCATAGTTCTCGCCAGCCGTCTGAGCGTGAATAGCGTTCAGGTAGCTGGGCAATAAATCGTATTTGTTTTTCTCGAAATGCCCGGTGTCTAGTGCGGTTGACTTCATGCATCAATTGTTCAACGTGTGGGTTAAGCAAGCCTCCAAATCGAGACAGAACGGGAAAAGTGCGATGATTAAGTTGAACGTGCCGACCATTAAACTTAAGCCTTAAATGTCCCCAACTTGTTCTACCAACAGATGGGACTTGGAGAGGGTGAACGATGGGTGTCGTGACATTTAGACTCATTTCCTTTGGGACATAGGGAGTGCCATCAAAGTCTCCGATCAAGAGGTCAAGCCCGACGTCACTGTTCAAGAGGCGCGTTTGGTACACCTTGTTCAATATGCCAATACCGATAATGAAGCTCTGTTCGCTCGACCTCCGAATCGAATCGACTTTATTCTTTACAGACTCTAGGAAGTTTTCCTGTTGCATCGAACCTGGGTTTAGATTGAGTACGACGATTTCATGTTGACCTTGGCGTTTACGGTAAAGTTCAAGTGGTCTTATTTGGGCAACATGTGATGCCTCATGGCGTATCTGAACGTCTTGATTATCGAACATGGCTTCGGTATCGCCAATCATCAGAACATGTGTCTGTACGAGAGCAAGGCTTCGCCGAGTATTCTTTCGTTGTTGGTCTGGTGTGTTCGGACGAAGGAAACTTAGCCCTTCGAAGTTGTTTCCAGCTGAGATGATCAAAGGCTCATGAATGTTGCCACGATCAAGTACTGCGTTAATTTCCTGGGTTCGAGCGATCCCATCACCCAGTGGACGTCTAATCGTGATGATACTGCGTGGAGGTTCCGAACGCAGACCGTGAGCAGCGTATCGTACTTGCCAGGCGGATGATTTAGAACATCTGGTTGAAAACTCATTAAACGAGATTTCTTGAGGGTAAAATAAACGTATTCCAGTCATTTGAGACAAATGTTTGCTGGTCCAGGAATATGGGCGAAATGAAGGATCTAGGTTTGGAAGTTTAGCGGATGGCGTCGTAGTCATCACAAAGTGAAATGGTGAGATGAAACCCGGCACCACTTCAACGACTGGTTCAGGCGCCGTAGGAGAGAGGAAACGGGTCAGCGCTTGTTCAAAGTCTGCGATTGTGAGGGGTCCCTCTCGAGCAATAATGAATCGGTCACAGACGTATGCATAGGGACCGCGTGCCTGGTAGACATAGGTTGATTTTGGTGAATCTAATCGATGTAAATGATTAATGGACTGATGTGCCGACACACCATGCGTGTTTCCGAAATAGATCAGGTCGAAGGTGTCTTTGAATTCGTTGTGCTCTTCAGTACGACGATCAGTCTGATCAGGTTTTTTGGATGCATCAATAGACTTTTCAGGAGTGGCAGATGCCCACTGTGAAACGGCAATAAACAGCAAAGTGAGGCATATGCCTTGTCGGGTCAACATCATGGAACGCTAAGGTCGAATGAGGCTTGAGTCAACTCAATAAAGCCCGTCAAGGCGTCATTCAGGTGCCTCTATAGTGTTAGCTGCATACCATCATGAGCTACAATCCAGTCGTACTGGCTTGACTCGGCTTTCGCGAGTGCTCGTGCAGGACTACTTAGATGGGAGAGTACCAGGCGCTTCGGGGTGAGTTGCCGTCGATGTCGACGGTGTTCTTCAATGCTCATATGTCCCCAGTACCCTTCACTAACATTGGTTGCTTCGCAGATGAACAGGTCAACATCGTTAGTGAATGAAGCGAGCGTGGGCTGCCACCCCGTATCGCCTGAAAAGGCGATGGTATAATCGGGTCCATTGACCTTCAGGCTATGAGCTTGGGCCGCTTCATCGTGGACCGCAGTCATGGTACTGACAGAGCGCCCGAGAACCTCTGTGGGTTGGTCTGGCGCCCAAACGATATGCCGCACTTCGAATGGGAGCCCCCGATCGATGGTGCTCGGATAGGTACCTCGCCATAACTTTTCAATGTAAGCCGCTGTTTGACTCGGACCGGCAATATAGAGAGGACGAGTCCGATTCAGTTCATAGTTGAGATGGAGCAATAGCATGGGAAGACCACCGATGTGGTCGCCATGAAGATGCGTGATAAAGAGAGCATCCAGGTCATTCACTTTTCGCCCGTACTCGTTCGCTTTCATCAATGCTGTGGGACCAAAATCCACGCAGAATTGGCCGAGCGCATCGTGCACCCAGTAGCAGCTATTTGCACACCCGCCTGCGTTAAACGCGTCCGCTGTGCCCAGAAAGGTTACTGTCGGGGGCAAGATGGTTGTCTCTCGCGCCGGTCGCAGGTCATTTTCGGTTGTCATAATCCGCTCAACATGAAAGCTTACTCGGCGTCACCCATCGCATAGAGAGAGGCCATATTTTGCAGCAGCGTCCCAGAACTCAGTGGTTTTGTCTACTTCTCGTTTCGTTCCTCATAGGTGGATGTACCTGGTTCAAGCAGGTACTCCCTGGGGGTAATCAGTTACCTAACCACGATGTGAGGCTATCGGAAACGGTTACGCCTTTGTCCTACGATTTGTTGTTACGTCTTAATCCGAGTCAAAGGAAGTATTCTGGTTCGGTGAAGATTGAGGTGGCGTTGTCAAAACAACATGGCGCAATTGATTTGCATGCCAAACATTTGTCGATATCTGATGCGCGATTTATCCTAAATCAAGAGACTCAGACTCTTCGGATTGACCGACTAGACGATTCGTTCGTCCGTCTCAGCAGTCAGTCAGTCTTACCCTTGGGGCGAGGCGTCATTGACTTGACCTTTAGCGGTCAACTGAGCCAAACGCCGGATGGTCTTTACACGGTTCAAGACGGCGGGCAGTTCTATATTTTTTCGCAATTTGAGCCCATTGCGGCGCGCACAGCATTTCCATGTTTCGATGAACCTCGGTTCAAAACGCCATTCAAGATTGCTGTAGAAATACCTGATGAACAGCTCGCCGTATCGAATGCGCCCGAAGAAAAGAGAGTGAAAATAGAGTCGGGGGGCACGCGTTTTGTGTTTAAACCCACACGGCCCATTCCAACTTACCTGGTGGCTTTTGGTATTGGACCGCTCGATGTTGTCGAGACGGATGTTAAGCTAGATGGTACGGTGCCTTTTCGGATTGTGGTGCCAAAGGGCAAGGGTGACAAAACAGCCTTCGCCATTCGTGAGACCCCTTCAATCTATGAAAGCCTCAAGCAGTACCTTGGCGCGTCTTACCCTTATCAGAAACTCGATTTCCTGGCGGTGCCCAACTTCAAGGCGGGTGCGATGGAAAACCCTGGGCTAGTGACGTATCGTGAGCCCCTACTTTTGGTTGATGAAACGAAAGTAACGCCCGGAAGGCTGAGGTCAATTCGTGGTGTCATCGCCCATGAACTCGCCCATATGTGGTTTGGGAACTCCGTGACGCTGGCGTGGTGGAATGATATTTGGCTCAATGAAGCCTTCGCGACTTGGATGGCCGATCATGTGGAGATTGCGCTCAATGATCAAGCACGTGCGCTTAGGAGTATTGCACGAAGCAAGCATCGAGTCATGC
>JBMYRY010000291.1:0-4308 GCA_049602795.1 Bradymonadia bacterium | reverse complement strand
TTTCATCGCAATCTGCTGTGGTTTCGCAGTCAACCTTTGGGATACAGCTTTCTTCGCGGCAGATTTCATCTTCAGCACATTGGTCGTCTGCTTCACATTCGGGCGGGAAACACGCCCCATCCATGCAAACGCCTCCTTGAAAACAGGTGCCTCCGAAACATCGATTGAGGCATAAGCCATTGCGACACACGCGCAGGAAGCTACCGCAGTCGCCATCGACGACACATTCACCACCGTCCATCATTGCATCCACTTCTTCTAGCGTACTGTCGACCTCAACCGTGGCGTCTGCCTCTGTGGCTGGCATCATGTCTTCAGTACCCGTGGTGTTGTCACCATCGGCGTTGGCGTCATCTTCTACGACACAGGCCTGAACGAGAAGACTGATGAGGATGAAGGCGATTGCGGTGTATCTGGCGTTCATAGTTATCCTAGGTATCTGGGAGTACAGTGTGAGTACGCTGATGGCGTTGGCAAAAGTAGCTTTTGGTCAGACCTATTCATTACCACGAAGTTTAGGTCTCGTTTTTGGCGCCTTTAAGCGCTTGAGGACCCGAACACAGCGCATATCGGCTTGTCGGTTTATCAATCCGGCTCGCTTCACGATTTCGGCAAGGGCCTTGGTTTGGGGCTGATGTTGAGCGAGGGCTTTACACACCGAGCCGTGTAGCGGTTGAATCTGAGCACCTGGAAATTCACTCTTGAATCCGTCTCGGCAAATTCTTTCTGCTTCTCGTTTGTGAAAAAGAGCCATCTTCGCGCGTTCGCGGACTGGCGGGTGTTGTTTTGCTAGTCTGCGGAGGCTATCACATGCCTTGCGCACTTTAGTTTTGGCGGGCTTCTTCGCGGTGCGGGTTTTCGGCGCAGCCCAACCAAATGAACTGATTCCAAGGACAAGATAAAGAGAGATTTTACTGCATGCTCTGTACATTTTAGCTCACTCCGTCGTACATTGATTGGGTAATACGCGCGGCAGGGTCTTGTCAAGCGGACCTTGGAGGATTTCGGGTGTACACTTTCGGTAAAGATGTCTGGATGATGGCGGTTATGATGACGCCATGGCTTGTCATTGGCGCCTTCTGCGTTGCCGTTCTCCATTTGGTTTTGCCCCCAGGTTTTTTTGAGCGGGCCTTGAGCGGTCGCGGTGGCGTGTTCAAATCTGTCTTGTTCGGTGTACCATTACCATTGTGCTCGTGCGCCGTAATTCCTGTTGCAATGGGGATGAATCGTGGAGGCGCCCCCAAAAGTAGCACAGTGGCTTTTTTGGTCAGTACACCACAAACGGGGGTGGATTCAATTCTCGTGACCGGTGGTTTTTTGGGCTGGCCATTCGCGATTTACAGGGTTGTTGTAGCCGCGGTAATGGGGATTGGTGCTGGCTTTTTCACCGCCCGGCTAGAGGTGGAGCCATCAATAACAGCGGTAGATGAACGCGGCACAGTAAAGCGTCACGGTATTCGAGATAGTCTTGATCATGCTTGGATGAGCCTTGAGAGCATTTGGGGCTGGGTTTTAATCGGTGTGATGGTTTCAGCATTGATAGGGCAATCGGATCATCACGAGGTTTTCACCGCGGTGGGCTTGAGTCAATTGAATAGCATATTGTTAGCTTTAGCCGTTTCTATTCCACTCTACGTATGCGCAACTGCCTCCATTCCGATTGCTGCGTCCTTAGTGAGCGTTGGTTTTCCAGTGGAGGCGGCACTGGTGTTCTTGATTGCTGGGCCGGCTACGAATACGGCTACGATTGGTGCGGTGTATAAGACCTTGGGGCGAAAGGTAACTACGGTTTACTTATCAATTACGATATTGGGGAGCGTTGCCTTTGCCTACCTGTTTTCTTTGATTGTTCCGAGCTATGCGATACCACAGATCGGTGCTGAACACGTGCATCACACGGTATGGGACCTGGTGTTTGGTGCAGCATTCGTCTTGATCAGTGTGGCATGGTTGGTTTCGCTTCTTCGGTCAGCTAAATCTGAAGATACCTCCGACGTGAGCGATATGAAGCAGACGGTTAGCGTTGAGGGCATGACTTGCCAAGGCTGTGTTAAGCGCCTCCAGCGAGCATTGGATGACAATGAATTAACCGCTGGAGCGATTGTTTCGCTGCCGCCAGGTCAAGTCTTTTTCAATCGCCCATTGCAGCGTTTGCACATTGAAACAGTGGTTAAGAGCAGTGGTTTTTCGGTGAATAGAGAGAATGAAGCAGTTGGCGAGGTGTCCCAATGAAATTATCGCAAGGGAAAGTAGAAGCCTTACGAAGACGAGTGAGTTTGTTCTTTGGGTTCGAAGACCAGCATATCCATGCACTGTTAGACTATGGTCGCCTTAGAGAACTTCGCGATGGCGAATTGATTATTAGCGAGGGCACCCTTGCCACAAAGGTGTATATCCTCATCTCCGGCGGCGCTTTGGTGAGTCGTCGGATTGAATCTTCGAATGAGCATATTGCAACCTTGCCAGTCGGATCCACCGTTGGAGAGATGGGTATTATTGATTCGGCGCCTCGGTCCGCGAGAGTCGTGGCTAAAGGTGATACGATGATTCTCGAAATTGATATTGATGGATTTCATGCGCTACCGGCACAGGCTTTGAGCGTCGTCTATCGAAACTTGTCTAAGGTGTTGGTTCAGAGAGTACGAGGGGCTAATGCTCGCATCAAAGTGCTTGCCGAATCATTACCGGAGCACATCGATTTGACCGCGCTGATTTTAAAAGATGGTCTTGTGGGGGCCGAACTCGATGGACTGAGTGCAAGTGGGGTGTCGGTAGAAAATGGTGAGTTTAGAGCCGGGGTTTTTGTCGAGTGTGACTTTACTGGTGGCGATTTTACGCGATCCAACTTTGCAGGGGCCGATTTTGAGGATGGTCGTCTCAACGGGTGTAATTTTGAGAATGCATCGCTTCAACATGCCCTGTTTAATGGCGCAGACCTAACTGGCGTAGACTTCAGAGGGGCAAACCTGACAGGTGCGTTGTTTGATCCGACCGATGACTCGTCGGATGAACGTGCCATTGGCGAAGATGAAGATTCGGAAGAATCTATTGATGAGCCGATGGGGGAAATGTTGACTACCTTAGCCGCCAAGCCCGACGGGGGATGAGCTAACTGGGCGTCTTGGCGCCCTCGGGTGAATTTAACCGCTTACTACTGAGACATAATCCGGAAAATTACTCTGCGGTTTTTTGCACGGCCTTCCTTCGTTTCGTTGGTCGCTGCCGGCTTGTCTTTACCAAATCCAACGGCAGTCAATCGGCTACGCAGGCTCTGACCTCGTCCCGAGAGCCTTACGATCCCATCGAGCACCGCTTGAGCTCGAGCTTGAGATAGGTATCGATTGAAGTCGCTCCCGCCGTAATCGTCGGTGTGACCCTCAATTTGGACGTAGAGACGTGGATGGGCAACGAGAATATCTTTGACGGCGACCAAAATTGGGCGACTGATTTTGCGAGGAATTACCTGACCATGAATGAAGAGGATCTTGTCGGTAATGACGATTTCCTTCGTCGTCTTAACCGCGAGTATTTCATCAGGGCATCCATCGTCATCTCTTATCCCGTTCTTATCTTCCGGCTCATTGGGGCATAAGTCGTTGGGGTCAAGAATGCCATCTTGATCGTTATCTGGATCCGGGCACCCATCTTTGTCTTGGAAACCATCCACATCTTCCGCTTCACTTGGACAGCGGTCGTTTGCGTTGGGAATTCCATCCTTGTCGTCATCGGGTTCCGGACAGCCGTCCTCATCGTCAAAACCGTTCTTTGTTTCTGGTTCTAACGGGCATTTGTCGGTTTCATCAGGAATGCCATCCTGATCGTTGTCGGGATCTGGACATCCATCTTCATCTTCAAATTCATCGAAATCTTCTGCTTCATTTGGACATTTGTCAGATCCATCCAAGATCTTGTCTTGGTCGTTATCGGGATCTGGACAACCATCCTCGTCCTCAAACCCATCACGGTCTTCAGGCACTGTTGGGCAGCGATCATCAGGGTCAAAAACACCATCTTGGTCGCTATCTGGCGGGTCGCATCGATCATCGTGCAAATAACTATGTTCATTGACACATCGCGGGGGTCTTCGATGAGTGAGATGGCGATAGCCGAGGGTAATGATAGTTTGGTGTGCTGGGAGACCGAAGGAATCCGACAAGGCGGTGTGTAATTGGGTGCCCAATTGCCAATTCTCATACATGGCTAAGGCATAGCCGATGCCGGCGGACAAACCAGACTGGGTCGCTATGTTATCGGAGGTAGGTAGATAACCATCAAGCTCCAATGAGAATCGGTGGTCTGTTTGTTGGG
>JBMYRY010000290.1:0-4311 GCA_049602795.1 Bradymonadia bacterium | reverse complement strand
ACTCCGGTCTATGGGCTTTTGATCCACTAATTACCACCTATAACATGGTGTTTTAAGGGGTCTGAAGTCAATGGCAAGCTTCAGAAAAATCACAATTAGCTTAGCACAACAATATATAGGGAATATCCTCATTAATAACACTAGATATTGTTAAACTTAACAGAATCGCTGATTTATCATTTTGTGTGATCAAGTGGTATAAAGTGACTATCCCCCCCACTTAGCCCCTCGAGGTGTAAGACAAGGTAAGTTCAGCGAGCACATCAACAATACTCGAACCAGGACTTGAAAGATCCATCTGTGCCACTTGACTCGCCTCCACTTGCCTGTCGGCGTACAACTTGTATCCCAACTTTCACCGATCGAACCGCACATTTCCGCGTAAGGTGCCTTTACGAACCGGGTATGATTTTGCTATAGTCGCGCGGTTTTCAAGGCTTGAAAACGCATCTCAGCTAGGAAAAAAGAAATGATCTCCATCTCAGAAGTCACAATGAGTTTTGCCGGACAGGTTTTGTTCGACAATGTTAACGTCGTATTCAACGCAGGCGAGCGCTACGGCTTGACCGGACCAAATGGTTGCGGAAAGTCCACCTTTATGAAGATCGTGTCAGGTGACCTAGAACCAGTTTCGGGACACTCACGACGACCGAAGAAGCTTGGCGTCCTCCGACAAGACCATTATCAATACGAAGACG
The DNA here is from genome assembly GCA_049602795.1 of Bradymonadia bacterium. GTDB lineage: Bacteria > Myxococcota_A > Bradymonadia > UBA7976 > UBA1532 > JBMYRY01. The sequence goes on along the minus strand of JBMYRY010000290.1, from coordinate 3,613 downwards.
AACGCATCATCGATGTCGTTATGATGGGCAATCCCACACTATGGAAGGCGCTACAAAAGAAAGATAAATTGCTCGAAAGAGCTGATGAACTGACAGACGAAGAAGGAATCGAACTCGGCGAACTAGAAATGGTCATCGCGGAAGAAGATGGATACATGGCCGAGCCAGAGGCGAACGAACTACTCGAAGGGTTAGGCATCCCAGAGGAGCTTCACGAGGAGAACTTATCTACCCTCACGGGTGGTGATAAGGTACGCGTCCTACTTGCGCAGGCACTATTCGGACACCCCGACGGACTACTCCTCGATGAACCGACAAATGCACTCGACATCGATTCCATAAGATGGTTGGAGAACTTTCTGATCAGTTATGAAGGTGCCCTCGTGGTGATTAGCCACGACCGCCACTTCCTGAATGCTGTGTGTACAAAGATTGCGGACATCGACTACGAAACAATCATCGTTTATCCCGGAAATTACGATGACATGGTTTCAGCAAAAGCGCAGGCTCGCTCATCGCTCGAAATGGCCAACAGCGCACGAAACCGAAAGATTGAACAACTCCAAGATTTCGTACAAAGGTTCCGAGCAGGGTCTCGAGCAAGTCAGGTGAAATCGAGAGAAAAGCACCTTGAACGTGAAATGAAAGCACTCGCAGATCTGAAGCGATCGAATATCGCGCGACCATTCATTCGATTTGATGTGGGTCGCCCGAGTGGTAAGCAAGTCCTCAAAGTCGACAGCTTGTCGAAGCAATTCGAACACGCAAAGATTTGTGACGAATTTCACTTATCCATTTTTAGAGGCGAAAAGATCGCCCTTATCGGCAAGAACGGTATTGGAAAGACAACGATGCTCCGCCTTATCCTCGACGAAATTCGACGCGATAGCGGTGAGGTGGAATGGGGCTATGAAACCCATGTTGGCTATTTGCCACAAGATCATCACGAAATGATCGACAAGAGTGAAGAGACTGCCCACCACTGGCTATGGCAATGGAATAATGAAGCAAGCGAAGAACAACTCCGAGGTCTTTTCGGTCGACTTGTTCACAAAAGATGAGCCGTTCAAGCCCACGAAGGTTCTCTCAGGTGGTGAGACGGTTCGCCTCTTGCTCGCACGCCTTATGTTGCTCAAGCCCAATGTCTTGATTCTTGACGAGCCGACAAACCACCTCGACCTTGAGTCGATTCGTTCCTTGACCGAGGCAATGGCTGCATACGAAGGCACATGTATTTTTGTCACCCACGACCGGCAAATGGTGCATCAGGTCGCAGACCGGATTTTCGAGATGAGCCCTGAGGGGGTTGACGAACTGAGCCCCGAGCAATTTGTTGAAGCCACGAATGCACACCCAGCAAAGAAAAACGCTGGGTACTAGAATCTCTTAGAGAGGGCTACTTTGAGTATGAAACCGTCCAATAACGCCCTCATTCAACTTGCGCTCCTGATTCTTACGTCAATGGCAGGCATCGTTATCTATCTGCTCGTCTTGAGAGTGGGGACTCACCTGGTGGTCAGGGACGCACACCTCTGGGGTCTGACCGGCGGTATTTTTCTTTACCTCTGCCAGTTTTTGTTCGCTTCGAGAAAGATGCGGAGAGCTCGTGGGGTCTCGTACAAATTGAGGATGGGGATCATTCTGATCGCATTAACGTCGCTGACTGGAGCGCTTTGGATCGGTGTATCCCAGGTACAACGAGGCTATCCGATTCTCCCACGAGATGAGACATCAAGCCCGAGTAATATTGGTCAACATTTCTCCATGGAAACCGATGTCAATCCGAAGCGAGCCTATCACATGACCGGTGATCTAGGCGGCTTTAAGCTGGTACCCGCACTGAGTTACGATTCGCATGTACTCATCATGCTTCCGGACTTCCCCAGTACCAAACGGATCAAGGTCACGGGAAAACTTCGAGCGGACATACGAACAGTACAGCGTTCTAAAGATGGTCAAGTAGAAGGACCATTCCTTCAAATCTACCGAGAAGATATGAACCTATCTCCAACCGCGAAAATCACATTCCTAGATACGAGTAATCGAGCGGGTCTTAACTTTACGGTCGTCATCTGGTTTTTACTGTCCCTTTACCTTTTTCTTTACGGCGTACGTCTTATTCCTGTGCCCGTTCATCGTTCAACGATAAAGTTCTAGGCGTAATTCTATCTCGGCTTCTTCGGGGGGCGATAGGCGGTATTTCGAACAACCGGTGAGGTGTCAGTGTCAACGCCCACCCGTGGCACGTGAACACCAATGCGACTGATCACCTCATAATTGATGGTACCGGTCCAGGCGGCAATGTCCTCAGCCCCGATTCGATCTTCACCTTGGGCCCCCAATAGAACCACTTCATCTCCCAGACCAACGCCATCAATATGAGTGACATCAATCATCATCATGTTCATACACACTCGCCCAACCACAGGCGCTCGTTTTCCATGACAGAGCACAAATCCGCGATTACTTGCCTTTCGGTCATATCCATCGAAATAGCCAACGGGAAGCACAGCGATTCGGGATGGATGAGTCGTTCGATAGGTTCTTCCGTAGCCTATATACTCCCCCTCCGCCACTTCCTTAACCTGGGCTACAGACGACTTCCAAGTCATGGCAGGCGACAAATTTGGTACTGATTGACCAGCGATCAGGGTTGCAATATGAGTTTCTTTGCTCGGCCATAATCCGTAGGCGCCAATACCCACTCGAACGAGTTCATACGGTAAATCAGACCATAGCAGTGTGGCAGCGGTGTTTGACACATGTCGGATGGGCACATTAATTCCGTCCTCGCGAAGTAATTCGACGGTCTGCTCAAATCGATTAATCTGGGACCGAGCAAATCCATGATCAGTCGTGTCTTCAATGTCAGAGAAATGGGTACAAATCCCTTCAAGCTCCAATTGTTCACTGTCGCGGATTTTACGGGCAAGCGTTAAACATGTGGCCCCATCAACGCCTTGACGATTGTTTCCTGTCTCAACCTTGAGGTGAATTCTCACCTTGATGCCTAGAGCAATCAGCGCGTCGACGGTCTGGTGAGTGTAAACCACCATGCTAGCGCCTAATCCCTCCAAATCTGCCAAACAAGCTATCGGTACAGGACCAACGAGATGAATCGGCGCAGTAATCCCAGCCTCACGGAGTTGCGCCACTTCCTGAATCGAGTGCACACACAACCAATCGGCTCCTCCAGCAAGAAACGCTTGACCCGCGAGTACCATGTCATGCCCATATCCATGAGCCTTAACTGGAATTGCAAGAATTTTTGACTCACCAATAAGAGATTTGAAGTATGCCGCATTGCGGCTGAGTTGCGGCAGGTCAACTTCGCACCAATTCGTATTTAGCGTTGCATCGAATGTCGTCATTGATCGCTTCCTAGCTTCACTGCTCTTACCTACTGAAGCGTGTCCGTTGACATAGAGAGATGCAATGAATTTACGCCCAGAGTACCTAGCGCATAATCCCAAATTTCCGGTTCAGCGACATCGAAAACAAGTTGGCTTGTCAATTCGGTGGTCAACCAAGCTCCATCTCGAATTTCCTGCTCTAATTGTCCTGGTCCCCACCCCGCATAACCAATGAATAATTTCAGTCTTTCGTCATCGGC
>JBMYRY010000289.1:0-4315 GCA_049602795.1 Bradymonadia bacterium | reverse complement strand
AACTTCGATCGGTCGATGTACCGAAACCGGGAGCGCGGTTTCAATTCGACGACCATCCGCATCCTCGGCGATGATTCGAATGCCCGCGACATAGAATTGGGTGTCATCCGCAATCGGGTTGAAGATGACAGCTTCTCGCTCGCCGATTCCATCGCTATCCACCACTTGGCCCTCGTAATCGTGAATAATTGTGGAAATGCCGTCGGTGGCGCGAATCTCAGAGATTTCGTAGATGAATTTTGTGGCTGCGAAGCCTGCCACCCTGACGCTCATTTGATACGCATGACCAGCAAGAATACGCGCTGCCGGTGCGGTACAATCAGCGTCGATGGGCTGAAATGACTCAATGATGATCGATGGCTCAACGTCTAGTTCGAACGGACGAGGCTCACTTGATGACCAGTCACCGCTTTGTTGTTGTCGTACCGCGGTTACATAGCCCACGAATTGCCCGACGGTCGCCGAGTTAGTGAACGGATTCGTGAATGGACCCACTCGCCGCCAGGTGAGAATATCTCGCCCGTCTTCACCCGCCTCTTTGTTAATCGACGGCGTCACCCATAAATCCACGGGCTGTTCTGACCCATCGAGTGATCGGAAGGTCCCTTCGAATCGTAATTTGATTTGGTCATCCTCGCTGTCCTTCGAGAAATTTGCTCCGTAAAACTCGATTGTTTCACCCACAACAACCGCGTATGTCGAGACGTCTGAAATGACTGGTTGATCTGGGTCTTGCTCTGGCAACGGATCACTACATCCTGCCATCACTATGCCAAGTATCAAAAAACGATAGAATTGTGTCACGTGCATTCCCCTACAGGTAGCCGTTGGGTTCATTTGTCCCCAACCTTCTCGCATGAATTTGGATGAGATTGAGGTCAAAATGCCCCATTTGCCCCTCATCTCCGTCCCTAATATAGGTAAAAAACCTTGTCACGTCTATAGTTTTGCACATCTCGTGCCATCCGTGAGTGATCCTTGGGAGAGTGGTCCTTGGTCCAACAACGCTAGCGGAGACCGTCGTACTCAAGCGTGTATTCTTCCGTGCAACTGTTACCGTAAAAGTTCTTTACGTGGATGATATAGAACCCTGTATCGGTGGCATTGAATCGTTCTGACCATTGGATCTGCTCCGATTGGCTGCCAGGGTTTACGCCTTCTTGGAGGTTGCCATCACCGTTACGGGCATTCAAAGCGCGCGACTGACCTGCATTACAGTTGGCAACCGCATTGGCTTGCCGTTCAGCGTCATTTCCGCCCAACCCTTGATAGAGATACACGTCATAATCAGCGTCATCAGGGATGCTGTTGAGTTTGATGGTGATTTTCTCCGGACCAAAAATTGAGACGCCGTCATCAGCCCAAAAGCAGTAGTAGTCCGTGTCATCGATGCTATCGAGCCGTGCGTCTAGCGAACCGCTGGGATCGTTAGAGGAGGAGAGGAGTGTGCACGCAGCACAGGAATCATTGGGTTCAAATTGGTCTAAGTTTCGGCGATCCGATCCATTACAGTCTTGATCTAATCCATCTCCGCAGACTTCTGCAACAGGTTGAACGCTGCAGTCTCCCCAGTCCTCCCATTCACACGTATCAGGGTTACACTGGCGCGTCGTATAGCCGAGTCGGCACAAACCTTGGTTATTCAACGCTTGGTCGCAGCGTGCCGTTTCCTCCGCGGTGTCAGGACTTGATGGATCGCAGACGCCTTGGTTGTTACAGGCTGTTGTGTCTTCCCAAATACAACTGTCGTTGCACGTTTGTAATTTGCTGCCGCAGCGACCACAGGCTTGGGTCCGTGGTGGATCGCCTGGGCTACATTCTCCGCCGTTTGAGCATTCTCCAAAGCTTGACCAGGTGCAGTCGGCTTGGCAGGTTCTGCTTCGGGTTTGACAATTTGAACCACAGCTTTCAAGTTCTTCAGCACCTGGTGAACAGGAGTCGGCTGGCTCACCGCCGCATTCTGACCAGGCCGACCAACGAAAGCATGGCAGACAGGTTCGAGTTCGCAGACCGCAATTACCACAGGGGGTTTCCTCAACTTGACCGATGGTCGTGCATGCACCGTCGTCTGACGTAGGTGCGGCGTCACTGATCCATCGACATTGCTCGCTGCACAGTTCAGGTGTGCCCATGCAGGCATCCATTGACGGCGATTCTCGTCGTTCATTGGGTATACACTCGCCCGCGCCACTGCAGGGAGAGACGCTCCATTCACAGGTAGCAGTACACACCCGACGCTCGGTACCGCAGCCCGTTGAGCATTCAGCCTCAACGACCATACCTGGAGCGCAAGCGTCCGGTTTGGCAGTACAGTCTGTCCACATACCCCATTGTTCACCTGTGCAGGTCCGAGTGCGCGTCCCGCAAGGTGAACCACCGGGAATACTGCAGACTTGTTCATCGACCTGTCCGTCGGTGCATGGACAAGTGTCTGGGGCGGTACAGCCAAGCCAGGTTCCGCCTACGCAGGTTTCAGTACCCGCGCCACAGGCGTTGCTACAGTTACGTGCGAGGTTGTCATCAATTTCTCCATTGCAGTCGTTATCGACACCGTCACAGAATTCATCTTGCGGAGATGCTGCGGTGCAATTTGAGAAAACCGTGCCGTTGCATGTTTCCGTACCTTCGCCACATGCGGTAACACACTCACGCGTCGACCCCATCTCCGTGCAATCGCAGCCATCATCTAACTGACCATCGCAATTCTCATCAATGCCGTTGCCACATACTTCCGGACGTGGTGTCGGGGCTGAACAGCCGGAGAAAACGCCGTTAGAACACACTTCGATGCCACCGCCGCATTCGTTTGAACACGGGCGTTCCTCTTCATCGGCACAGGTGCAACCTTCATCGGTTTCGCCGTCGCAGTTGTTGTCAATGCCGTCACCACACCGCTCGGTTTCAGGTTGTCGACAGGGTTGCCAGACCCCGTTGCGACACTCCTGTTTACCGCCGCATTCAGTGTTACAATCGCGGGTTTGGCCTGCTTCGCATAGTCGGTCGTAGCACATGCAGTTCACGCAGCGTTGTCCTGGACAATCCTCATCAGAGCTACATGCACAGGTGACATCCTGGCATCTTCCATCAATTAACTGTTGTGTGCCCGGGCACATCCCTCCGTCTGCTCCACTCTGGACGCATTGGTAATTTCGGCAGATAAGATTGCCTGGGCAGTCATCACTCAATTCACATTCACCTTCGGGAATGCTTGAACTGGCACACGCTGAGAGTCCAACAATACTCATCACAAGTAGCAGTTTAGTGCAGAAGAATGTCACCATCTTCATCGAAATTTACCTCGCCCATAGTATTCGAGAGTGTCGCACACCAGTATAGGTGTCCAAAATAAATTACTTCATTTGAAGCATAAGCTACACTTAACTAAATCGAAAGTTCTGCGTTCAAGGCAAGTACTAATTGTACTTTGTTTTTGATTGGTCCCGGTCAATTTGTCACACGACATTCTTGATTCCCTGGACCGAGTTGTCGATGCTACCAGGAGAGTCACCAGCGAAGAGGGCGATGGCGAGTCGATGCGATTGCGTTGTTTAGTTCAAATGCTATTGGGAATGAGCCTCGTTTCGGGGGGCTATGCTGAACGTGTGCCCGATACCCGCTCTTTGAGACCAGTCAAGGTTGGCCGGGACCATGGAGGACGGACAACCCCCACGATGAGACTCATGGATACGAAAGCGCGAATGGTTCCAGGTCAAGCAAGAGCGCGAGTATCCGCTGCTGATATTGACATTGACGTTGACGTTGGCGTGGCCAATTTGACCCGAGGCATTCGCTTTGAAGGCAATTTGTCGGCCATTGCGCAAGCGCCCTCGGATCCTACACGTCTGTATCTCGGAACCTCTCGGGGCAGGGTACATGTCTCTCGAGACGGTGGATTGAGTTGGGAAGAAACAAGCATTCATACCTATAAGCAGACTTTTGTAGGGGCGCTTCGAGGCTTTGAAGTGCCAAAGAATTCGCTTACTCGACCACTGGGTATTACGCCGCTGTCTAGTATTCGAATGAATCGGTTCTACTTGCCAAGTCGTCTGTTTAACCCGGAGTTCACCACGGGGACGGATGCCCGCCCTTCGTCAGACTTTCTCTTTGATGATAGTTCGGATTTGTCGCGCGCGACATTCGGGTTGAGTCCTGGTCGAGTCCGAGATCCGGTTCAGGGACTCTTGCGATCAACATATGCATCCCAGACAACGCCAGATACACTCGGCTTTGAAGATAGTGGTACGGGTGGTGGCAATGACTTGGCGGTTGGAATTCGCGCGCGAGCCCCCTGGCTTGCGTACCAAGTGCGGCGGCG
>JBMYRY010000288.1:0-4340 GCA_049602795.1 Bradymonadia bacterium | reverse complement strand
AGGAGACCAGCGTTTAAGTGAATCTGTCCATCTTCAACTCCATAGTAGGGTACGAGATCGTCCCAGATCTCGGCATAGATGATGACTGCTTCGTCCAAAGGCACCCCGAGTTGCCCCCCTTCGGCTCGAAACAATTGCTCGGTAACGGTCACGCGCGAACGCGGTCCACGAAACGATTCTTCAAGCATCCGCTCAGGTTCATTGGTCGGGAAGAGTGAAAAAGCCGAGGCGCCACGCCCAATGTCGAGTACTCCAGCTTCAGTTCGCTCTACCCCCAAGAGTGTGCCTTCCGCTTTTCTGAACCCATCAACCTCAAACATCCCCAAAACCACATCTTCACTCGGCTCAAAAGGGACGAGTTGCCCACATTCATCAACCAAAACTTGATGCATTGGCGTTTCCTGGTCACAACTGCTGAGGACGGACCAGTATGCATATCTTTGCGTATCTTCACTGCATACAGCAGTACGAAAATAACCATCGACATGGATTTGCCACGCGTGCGTTGGGACCGTCTCACCCGTGGAAGGAAATCGCCTCTTACCATCAACTGACCAGACCATGGAATACCGGGCGAGAACATCTTCAAACATCTCATCCGTCGAAAACGGGCGGACAGGAAACTGCACCTGTGTCTCCGACGGGACACTGATCCGCCAGGTCGAACGATCGCTGTCGGTTAATGCCTTCATTTGAGCCGTAATCATCAACTCTGGTGGTTCTTCCGCAAATCGAATCTCTCCTTGCCATGGTTGCGGCGTCGATATGTCAGCCGGCGCACCGGATACGGACAGCATATCCGGCCAGTCCAGTAAGACGCCGTCCCGCATCCCGTTTACATGGACACCAACAGCGCGCCGAGAACGACCATCAGGTAAAATCCTCTCAGTCGCGGAAAGCCACACGCCGAGATCTTGTTCATCCGTTTGAGGAGACAAAACCACCAATCCCGTCGTCGGTTCGATCTGACCTTCACCAAGTGGCACATCAGTCAAATGCCCTAAAATCGTCAAATGGGCAGTAAGATGTCCCGTCGGACCGTCAGCAATGCCAACTCGAAGCGTCTGTTCAAACGGCCGTTCCACTTGAAATGCCACACGGCTAATCCGACTGACATCTACCTCTCTCACTTCATACCCGCTAGGAAAACGACCGTTCAATTGGATGCCAACGAATAGACAGTCTGCTCGGGTTGGCACTTCGATACGTTTCAGATCGTTGTCTGATTGAGGTTCTGATCTGAATAAGCGTCCATCACACACAGCCAGCGCCAAGTCTACGCCAATCAACTGAACCGATTTGAGGTCGCTAGACACAAAGCTTGAGAAGTCAGGACCAAAAGCGAAATTACCAGGTTCACTAATGCGCAGTGATTCCCATTGCTCAGATGTGCGAAAGTGAACATCAATCGGTAATTGAAAGGAAAGTTCTAAGACCTCTCCTCGTGAGACTGTCCGTTGAGCTTCATTGAAAAAAAATGTTCCGGTTTCACCGAATTCGAATCGCACTGTACTCAAGGAGACGGGCTCAGCTGGACCGCAATTCAAGCTGAGCATGCACGAAAATATTGCAAAGAGGATACGAACGTATTGGTCCCTCACTCTCGAAATCGCTCCGTCGTTTCGCCATTTCCATTGACACGAATGCGCCTTACTACGCAGCGGCTTCGGTCGCCCTCGAAGCAAACCTTAAGCCTATAGTTTCCTTCTAACACCGATTCAACAGTCGGCGCCTCACCGATGGCACGCCCGTCCAGAAAAACGGTAGACCACGGACGAGTCTGTACTCGCAGACGCCCTTTACGGCGACTAACCTGGCGCTGTCTTGGCTCAACCTCTTCCTCGACACGCCGTCTTCTAGGTTTAGGTCTCGATCGTTTTCGGGGTTTGACGCGACTCTTTCGAGTGATGCGCTTTGGCTTTCGCTTCACTGGCGCCTGAATCCGATTCAACGTGAACAATAAATTTCGCTCTAACGATTTTCCTGTGTTCGCCCAACTCACCGATCGAGTCTGCGGTTCGTAACCTTGTTTTTCAATTCGAACCACCTGCGCCCGATCAAGCCTTAAATTGGTAATGGTGTCAGGTGTTCGTCCCTTGTATTCCCGATCGACCGTAATCTTTGCACCGGCAGGTTCAGAGGTAATAACCAAGGTTCCAAAAGGCTTTTCTAACGTACGTTCAACCTTGAAGGTTTCACCAGGTCCTGGAAGTTGAAACGTCTCATTAATGGTTTGATAATCTGGTAGACTCAAGGTCAGCCTGACCTGCGACTTTGGATCAAGTTTTGTAGATGTAGGTGTCTTGCCCGGCAAACGGTTCTCATTGACGAAAACGGAGGCACCGCTTGGATTGGTTTGAATCACCAAGGTGCTCAATGATGACGTCGTTGCGCTGTCGCTTCCCGCGCATACCTTTTTCCCATCTCGCATCACAAACTCACGGCAATTGGCCAATCCAGCATTGTTCTCCGATTGACTCCAACTTGCACTCACGCCCGGCTTGTTCTTTTTGTTAAGATGTCCGGTAAGAGCGATTGCGCCTCCCATGATCAATAGTAAGATGAGTGCCATGTAAATCCGGTCTTGCCCAAATTTACCCGAGAGCTTCGACGACATATTACTGACAAGCGGACTCAAGGTTTGTTGAGCGCGCTCCATCATGTTCGCCTTTTGGTAAGCCGAGACATGTGGACGTTGACGCATCGCGCTGGAGGCTTGACGAACCTGATCAGTCGATGGGGTCTTAACTTGCTCGCCTAGTTCTGTTGGCAAATGCTCAAATGTTGCCTTTTGCTCCCAGGGCGCGCCGGGCATCGACTCCACTCTGATCGAAGACGACGGCTCCTGCACCTCCACAGGTCGATATCCGGAATCATATCCGCCCGCGAATTGTTGAGCGGGGCTCCGGACCTCGGGAACAGCGCCCGGCGTGGCCCCTGTTTCATCGCTCAAACCGTCGACTGCAGCCGTCACAGCGTCATCGAAGAACTCTTCTCCGGCACCAACCCCCTGAGAGACAATCACCGAAGATGAGGACACCCCATCGAGTGACTCAATGACATCACTGCCAATTTCCATGAGACTCGACTCATCCCCGGTTTGAGGTTTCGTCCTGTCTTCCGTATGAAAGCTCTGCCCAATCAGAGAGTGTTCATCTGCCAAAAAGTCCGCTCGATGTCGGAAAGAGTCGATGTTTTGAACTTCCTTGGCGGGTAACTCTTCATAAAAGGTCGACCGCATCCAATAGCCAACTTGATCCTTGCCGTACTTAGAATTGTAGCGAACGAGGAACCGTTCTAGCTCCTTCTGCATTTCAAATGCACTCGCGTAGCGTTCATCGCGACCACGCGCCAAAGCCTTCACGATAATGCGATTCAGCGCATCAGGGATGTCGGAGCGAATTTCCTTAGGCGGGCGTATTGCTGCGCGCCGGACTTGGCTCAACAAGGTCACTTCATCATCGTCCTTATAGAGCAATTCGCCCGTAACGAGTTCCCACAGCACAATGCCTAAGCTGAATACGTCCGTTCGCGCATCCAATTCTTCGCCTCGAGCCTGCTCCGGGGACATATAGAAGAACTTACCTTTGATGATGCCCGCTTCCGTCTCGTATCCTCGAGCCCTCGACTTAGCGATGCCAAAGTCAATAATTTTGATATCTCCATCTAAGGACACCATCACATTTTGCGGCGACATATCTCGATGAACGATATCAAGGGGGTGCCCCTCGGGATCGCGTTTTCGGTGAGTATAATCCAAGCCTGCGCAAGCTTCTCGACCAATAAACGCAACCAATTCGATGGGCGCAGGGTCTTTCGTCTCGCGCAATTTCTTCATGATGCGGTAGACATCCCGACCGCTGATGTACTCCATGGCCATGAAGTAATGACCCTCAACCTTTGCGAAGTCGAGCACCTGGCAGATATTGGCGTGAGACAACTGAGAGGTAATCTTAGCCTCGTCTACCATCCACGCAATAAAGTCTGAGTCCTGACTATATCGCGGGTGTAGTCTTTTGATAGCTAAAGTCTTCTCGAATCCAGCAATACCTACGGCATGGGCCTTGAAGATTTCTGCAAACCCTCCGAGCGCGATTCGCTCAACCAACTGGTATCGTCCGAAATTTTCACCCATGTTAGAACTAGACCCCTAAATTGAAAAAATGTTCATTCTAATCACTCTGTGAGTTGACTGAACGACCAGCACAAGACACACTAGAACACATGAATAAGAAATTTCCACAATTTGCGCCATCAACTCAAATCGCGTATCGACCTGATGGCGCTACTACATTACACCTTCGCAAGTGCCAACTCACAGTCGAGAGCAATGGCACAAC
>JBMYRY010000287.1:0-4341 GCA_049602795.1 Bradymonadia bacterium | reverse complement strand
ACTGAAGAGTCGATTAATCACGCGAGAGCGGCAGGTGTGCCCATTGTGGTTGCAGTGAACAAAGTCGACAAGCCGGACGTCGACCCTGAGCGCATCAAGCAGGAGCTCACGCAATTTGAATTAGTACCAGAAGAGTGGGGTGGAGAGACCATGGTCTTTCCCGTAAGCGCGCTCACCGGTCAAGGCGTACCAGAGTTACTCGAAGGTCTTGCGCTTCAGGCTGAGGTACTTGAGTTGCATGCAAATCCATCTAAGCCCGCATATGGTCGAGTTGTCGAAGCTCGAGTGGACAAAGGGCGTGGAAACGTATGTACCGTACTCGTTCAGGAAGGGACGCTCAAGAAGGGAGACTTCATGGTGTGCGGCTCACATTTCGGACGAGTGCGTGCACTCATCGATGACCATGGCAAAACGATCAATGAGGCGGGACCGTCCACCCCAGTTGAAGTTTTGGGCTTGGGCGGAATGCCGCTGGCTGGTGATGCATTTCAACTCGTCAAGAACGAGAAAGATGCACGAAAAGTTGTTGCATCTCGTGCAGAGAAGACACGCCTTGAAGCACTCAAAGAACGCCAGTCAGCGCTGGCTGCAGATCCATTTGCGGCATTTGGCGCACCGACTAAGGAAGTTCAGAACATTATTCTCAAAGCAGACGTGGCCGGTTCGTTTGAAGCCCTCAAAGCGTCTCTATTGGATCTGTCCACGGACGAAGTTGAAGTTCGGCTTCTTCATGGTGGCGTGGGCACGATTACTGAGTCAGATATCGACCTGGCGACGGCATCGGATGCAGTCGTATTCGGTTTCAATACTGATATCGATGGAAAAGCAAAACGGCTCGCGGAGCGGGAAGAGGTCAGAATTGTTTCTGACTCCATCATTTACGTGCTTCTCGATACTGCGAAGGCGTTAATGAGCGGACTACTTGCACCGGAGGTCATCGAAGAATACGTCGGTCGGGCAGAGGTGAGAGCTATTTTCCACATCCAAAAGATTGGTACGGTAGCCGGTTGCTTCGTGGTCGACGGCAAGGTTCTTCGAAACGCAACGGCGAAGGTCATGCGAGACGGTGAAGTGGTCACCGAAGGCAAACTATCGACACTTAAACGGTTCAAAGACGACGTGAAAGAGGTCGCCAATGGCTATGAGTGCGGTATCTTCGTGGATGGCTACAAAGACATCACTGAAGGGGACTTGATTGAAGTTTTCGAAGTGAAAGAAATCGAACGACAGATCGATTAGCTGATGTCGCGCACAAACTTTAAACGGACAGCGCGTGTGGCTTCGTTATTGCGTGAAGTACTGACAGAGGTACTTCGGACCGTAAAGGATCCACGAGTTTCGGGGGTTTCGGTGACGGACGTAGAGGTGACTGGCGATTTGAGAGAAGCAAAGGTTTTCATTGCCTGTTACGGCGAGGAAGCTGCCGGTCATACTCAACTCGAAGGTTTAACGAAAGCGACAAGTTATATTCGGCGAGAAATCGGACAGCGGATCCAATTGCGCACCACACCGTCACTGTCATTTCACTTGGACACTTCTCTGGTGTACGGTGCCCGTATCGAGTCTCTCTTGCGCTCAATCAAGCGCGATGAGTCGAACGTTGAGGATACAGAAGAAGACGGTGAGCAATAAAGCATCTGGTCAAGACTGGCGAGGTGGCGTGTTGTTGGTGGACAAGCCAAGTGGTCCCACAAGCTTCGATGTTATCCGCCAAGTTCGCAAAGCAATGCATATGAAAAAAGTGGGGCACACTGGAACCTTAGACCCGATGGCGTCAGGGCTTATGGTGCTGTGTCTAGGCGAGGCGACCAGGGTTGTTCAATATCTCACAGCCACAGACAAAACCTATGAGGCGACTGTGGAACTCGGGGTCGAGTCGGACACCTACGATGCGGAAGGGGAAATTAATCGCCTCGTGACCGCGGAGCAGGCCAGTGCTATCTCCACCGATGTAGTGCGTGAGGCGTTGTCTACTTTTTCTGGTTGGATTGAACAGGTACCACCTGCATTTAGTGCGATCAAAGTTGATGGTGAACGCCTGTATGCTAAAGCACGACGGGGAGAAGAGGTGACCGTACCGAGCCGACAAGTGCGAATAGATCGATGCGACCTCTTGCGTCGGTCTGGTCCAGACTTGTCGTTGCGCATAAGTTGCTCAAAAGGGACCTATATTCGTTCAATTTCTCATGATCTTGGACGGCGACTGGGCTGTGGAGGTCTACTGACGAGCTTACGCAGAACTCATGTCGGACAGTTAGACGTGTCCCAAGCCGTCTCTCTTGATGAGATTCAGAGCCTAGAAAAAACTGAGATCGTTGAGCGATGTTTGTCGGTTGGAGAAGCGTTAGCTGAGTATCCCAAAGTGACGATGTCTTGGGATAATGCCAAAAAACTTCGTTTTGGGCAGACGTTGATTTCCAGTGAATTACCAGAACGCGATTTTCTTGCATACGATCCGAATTTCGTGTTGATCGCCTTGATGCAAGGGCGAGATGAGATGGGAAAAACGAAAATACTACGTGGGTTTCCTACGGTATAACTTGACGCAAGCGTGAGATTTTTGTACGAGTGCGCAGTTGATAATGACCCTCGCTGAACGACGGCTCGGCGCAGGGCAAGAATAAAGGAGACGATATGCCGCTCGATAGAGATATTAAAAAAGAGATTATTGAAGAGTTCAAATTGTCGGAATCAGACACCGGTTCGCCGGAGGTTCAGGTTGCCCTCATTAGTAAGCGAGTCAAGGATTTGACCGAGCACCTCAAGAGCCACAAGCATGACCACGCATCGCGTCGCGGTCTGAAGAAGCTCGTTGGTCAGCGCGCTCGACTACTTCGATATGTTAAGCGCAAAGACGTTGCACGTTACCGAGCGCTCATCCAGACACTTGGATTACGTCGATAATCATCTTACGAAGATAGAAATGGGGGGCTTGCCCCCCATACTTATAACTGCCCTTTGTGGGCGCAAAATGAGCATACATCGGTCTCGTGTTGCCTCTGTGTCTGATCTTTAACGACGAGTCTTCGTCGCTAACGCTCAGGAACTGAGGTTCTTATGTCGAGCCCGATAATGCCGAATAGCCGCATGAGCGGCGAAAGGAAAAGTGTAATGGGCAAGACTACGCTCACCGTACCTTTTGGTACTGAAAAGATTACTGTCGAAACAGGTTGGCTTGCAAAGCAAGCCTCTGGTTCTGTGCTTGTAACCATGGGCGAGACTGTGGTTCTCGTTACCGTTACGGGCAATAAGAGCGCCCGTCCCGGCGTGGACTTTCTCCCTTTAACATGTGAGTACATCGAGAAGATGTACGCTGGAGGACGGATTCCCGGGGGCTATTTCAAGCGAGAAGCACGTCCGGGTCCAGCGGAAATTCTTAACTGTCGCCTGATCGACCGTCCGATGCGACCTCTGTTTCCCAAGCACTGGCGTTCTGAGATTCAAATTATTGCGACCGTCGTATCCTTCGACAAAGTGAATGACCCTGCGATTTGTGCGATGGTTGGTGCATCGGCAGCGACGGTCATCAGTCCAATTCCTTTCGATGGTCCGGTCGCAGCGTGTCGCGTTGCGCTCATTGATGGGGAATATGTCATTAATCCATCATCCGAGAGCATCGAAAATGCGAAGCTCGAACTCATCGTTGCTGCGACTGAAGATGCGGTGACGATGGTTGAAGGTGAAGGTAAGGAAGCATCTGAGACGGAAATGATCGAAGCGATCGTTGCAGCTCACGAGGCGATCAAGCCGATCTGCAAGATGCAGCGTGACTTGAGCAAGAAGGCCGGCAAAGACAAATGGGAAGTTGTCGAGCCTGAGATGGACGTTGCGCTGTACGAGCAAATTCTAGATTTGGCAGTCGACGGGCTCGGTGATGCATCTTTCGTGGTTGAGAAGAGCGCACGTAAAGATGCGATCAAGCGCGTCTACGAAGGTGTCTTTGCCCAGCTTGTGGAAAAGGATGAAGAGCTTGAGGACCGTAAGGACGAAATCTACGGTTACCTTGGCAACATCCAGAAGGATATCGTTCGAACAATGGTCGCAGAGAGCAAAGTTCGAATCGATGGACGTGGAGAAGCAGATATTCGACCCATCACGTGTGAGGTAGGTCTGCTGCCACGAACGCATGGTTCTGCAGTCTTCACTCGAGGTGAGACACAGGCTCTTGGTGTTGTGACCTTGGGCACTCGCCGCGATGAGCAGCGCATTGACAATCTCTACGGCGATCATTTTGTGAACTTTATGCTCCACTACAACTTCCCTCCGTTCTGTACAGGTGAGGCGAAGATGTTGCGTGGGACATCTCGACGTGAAATTGGTCATGGCAATCTCGCTCAGCGA
>JBMYRY010000286.1:0-4347 GCA_049602795.1 Bradymonadia bacterium | reverse complement strand
GTCTAGCTCAAACGTATTTGCCACAGACACTGTAAGTGCTGAGGCGCCTACGGGTATGTCTCGGGCAAACTCAAACCCATCATTTGAAACAATGCCTACATGCGTCGTGTGATGTCCCAGGTCAATCATCATGACTGGTCCTTCGAGAAGGCTAACCTGGCTCAAAGCTGGGATTGCGCCGAGTAGAAGTGGTCCGAACCCAATTTCTCGAGGGTCGATGCCCACCGCGAGCAAGGCTTCCAAAAATTCACCGAGTTCGTTCCTCTTCGCGAAAGCGACTAGGCATTTGGTACTGCCTTCCGATTGTTTAATGACTCGGTAGTCATAAACGACATCTTCAATATCGATCGGAATTCTGTCATCCAGTTCAAAAGCGAGTATTGATTCGATCTTTTTGGTTGAGTCGAAGGGAAAGTCTAATTCAACAAATGAAACGATGAACGATGGCGGTGTACAGAAGATGGTTTCCGCAAGTAGTCCTCGTCTCTCCAGAAGCCGATGAGCGGTCTCTGCGAGTAGCTCCATAGATGGACGTTGGTCCGATGGGATGTTCAAAAGCTGGGAATCAAAACCGGTGAGTTCGGTGGTTCGCAATGTTGCAGCCGATTCACATAGCTTGATTGAACGGGAACCAAAATCGAGTCCGATAACCTTCGTGGCCATCATTCCTCCCTGTAATACAGTGTTCGGACTGTATTGCCGTCTTTTTTCAACACTGCAGAAACGCGGCGATTGATGCCGCCCGCCTCACCAAGAGCCTGAACTCGAAGGAGGTTGCTTTCCGTCGTGATGCTTTCCATTAAATTGTTTGCGTAGCGTGCGAACTCTTTTTGAAGTTCAATGTATTGTCCGGGGGTAAGGTTGTAGCGTTGCAGCACCATATCCTCAGTCACTTGTCCGAAGAGTGCACCGGCTAATTGCCCGCTCGATGCCATGATGGATGCGAGGGGGTTTTGGAGCACTTTAATGAAGACATTGACCCCACTAGAGCCACGGAACGGCTTAGAAAGGGGATTTGGGGCTTGTTTCAGCTTTCTGGCGTCCATGATCATTCGAACGTACAGATTGAGGGCTGCCTCACCTTGTTTGAGCGTTTCGGAGTCTTGTCCACAACTATTACCTTGATTCTCCATTGCTTGGAACCAACCAGATTCGGCTCTGAGTAGAGTTGATAAGACTTGGGCGGAAGCCGTATTCACATCAATCTTTCCGGACGAGTGTACGCTGACCTTGTCCTTTAGGTGTTCGAAGATCGCATCATTGATGCCCTTGATCATTCTGAGCTCTTCGATACTGTCAA
Organism: Bradymonadia bacterium; assembly: GCA_049602795.1. GTDB lineage: Bacteria > Myxococcota_A > Bradymonadia > UBA7976 > UBA1532 > JBMYRY01. The sequence continues at coordinate 3,047 of JBMYRY010000286.1, read as the reverse complement.
AGGGCGCGTCCTTGCTTCGATATCGTTGATTACCGGGTAGGTCGCTATAGTAACTGTCTTCGCTCTCAGTGCCCTCGACGAACTGATTCGTAACGGGGTCGTATTGAATTCGATTGTCATCTGCGTCAATCCAATCAACGAGGTTGCCGATAAGTTCCTCTCTCGTGTATCGGTGACCATCTTCTTGCTCAGATTCGAACACTTCGCCTATGGCAGGGTCGCAAAGAATCGCGCGTAGTTTACGCGCTGTGGTTTTGCGGTTGGCACAATTACTTCCTGTCGACCCTCGACCTTGGCAATGGAGACCTGCTAAACCGATAAATGATTCTTCCGAACGCATTTGAAGTTCTACGTGACCGCCGACCAAACCAATGCCTTGCACGCCGCCTAACTCTAGGGACAGACCGCCAATGGGTAAGTCGAGTCTAGATTGAGTGAAAATGCTCAGCATCATGCCGCATAAGCTTTCTAGGTCGACGTTATCCTGAAAGCTTCTGAGAGCGCCCCACGCCTCCGGGTCGAGACATGCCCTTGTCAAGACCAGAGCAGTATCCGCTGCCGTTACCGCTCTCACTTGGTCCCGTAAATTAGCGCCCGCCTGAAGATGTAGGCGACTCCGCATTGAAAATTCGAGCAATACAATCGAGAGGATGGCAATGCTGGCAACCACAAGGAGCAGTGCGACCCCTCTTTGTCCCTGTCTTTTCATTGACGCCTCCCGATGACTTGTGAATCGATCACGTTGATGGGGCGACGTAATTTAGGGGCGGCCTGCGTCATATATCGAATCGGCTCACCGTCGTCGGGCATTTCAAGTTCGAGGGTGATCCTTACTCGGGCGGGTAGAAGGGGAGAGTTCTCATCTTCATGACTATCCCAAGTACGTTGCCAGGCATCGTCACCAATTTCTTTGGCGTCATCCCAGTATTCTACCTTGAACTCTTTGATGCCTTGAGCGACTGGCCAGATGTGCCCTCCGCGTTTGGGTTTGTCATCTACGATCGTGCTTTCTCGTCGATAAAGCGTCTTGCCTCTGTAATCACTGTTGCTGTCACTCTTTAGGAAATACCCAATCTCACACTGGTCTGATTCGCGGCGATTCGGACGAATGCGTAGATGCGCTGTGGATGAAAAGGTCAATTCGTCCTCTTCGCCAAAAAATCGAGTCATCACCGCGGGCTTTTCTTCGCGAAATTGTTGCGGCACTTCAGCGCGAATAAAAGCCATTCGAATTTCTCGGCTTAGCCTGGTCATAATTTGACGCGCTTCATGGTGGCGCTCGTTACTTGCCGTAACCGTGCTTTTGATGTCAAAACTGGTCGATAACGCTTGTTGAGTTGCCACAGCGATGACCGCAAGCAGACCGAGCGCAATCATCACTTCTACGAGCGTAAATCCTCGCGATTGTGTTTTGAGTCTACTCACATCGGCACCTCTAAGGGCACAGCTTGACCATCTTTGGGCGGCGGGGTGCCTTTCTTGGATGTTCCAAAGCTCGTAACGAATCGCTCGACAACGACACTTCGCTCTCCAACGGCGTCTTTCCATCTAATTTCAAGACGAACTTTTCGGACTTTGTCTTCCAATCTTTGCAAGAACATAGGAATTGCCCCCAGAAATTGAGTGGCCTGTCCTAGGAGTTTAGCTTGATTATCACTTAGGGAGTCGGTGTCCATGAAGTTTAAGCCCATCGTCCCCGACAACGTTGAAAGAAGCTGTTCACCGATTTGTTCGATGGCTCCATCTTCGATTTCAAGCTTATACGCACAGGCTTTCCATTCGAACTCGTCAAAATCCTCCTTGCGGAAGTTACCGTCTTCACAATTATCAAGCACATCCATGCTTTCGGTGACCAGCATATGCTCTAGGTCAAGCAGCTTGCCCTGTGCGAGCAAGTTTGCCTGACCGAGTTGATTGCTAGAGTGGCTCATCTGAACCGAAACCGCCTGATGACCAAGCAGCGCCGATAGACCAAGGGCAAGTAAGGACATTGCCACAAGAACCTCAAGTAGGGTAAAGCCTCGATTCATCGGCCTTCCTCCTCGACGTCTTCGGGCTGTCCAAAGAATCGTGTGGGGTCGACCTTATCATTGGTGCTTTTGACCACGCCCGTCATGGGATTCAGGCTGAGGGTGATGTACTCCTCGTCCCCGTCAAAGGTATAGACGAGTGCGGGTTCCGCGAAGCCATTCGGGAAGAAGTGGATATCCACTTTACCGGCGTCGAAGGTTTCATCGACGTCTCCAATACGAACCTCCGAGATCGTCACCCCATCGTCAACCTTGATGACTTCAGACAGCTTCACGAATCCAGCCTTCGCAGCTCTTGCTCGCGCTGCACGAGTTTTTTCATCGTCATCTGGTAATGACTCTACATCTACCCGCTCTGTCGGAAGAAAAACCGGGTTCGCGGTGCCCTCAAGCCAATACTTATCTTCGGTAATGTCTATTCTCATTCTCACATATAAGCCATCGGAGATCGCCCTCGAGTACGCGAAGCGCATCATCGAGGCGATTCGGTTCGTCTCACTCTGTTGGCGCACCGTCCCTATGCCGGAAAGTCCGGCTAGGCTGATCCCCACGAGCAAGACCAGAACGGCAATGACTACGGTCAACTCGATTAGGGTTAGACCATGTGAACGCGAACGTTGAATCGACATAGGTACCTTCTTGACGATTCCCTAATCGTTGTTCGAAATGTCGTCATCGGTGCCCTGTTCTTGGTCAGGTCCTTTTGAGATTAACTCGAACTCGGCTTTGCTTGATTTAGCCGGCGAAAAGTAGAGGATTTCTTGGTCCCAAGGGTCCTTAATATCCTTTTCGCTCTTGAGCAGTGGCTTTCGATTCTTTGGTGGGTTAAGCAGTGCTCGTAAACCGTCGGCTTGACTTGGGACGCGGTTGTACTTCACCTTATACATCTGAACCGCGCTCTCAATGCTTTTGAGCTTCACGCCCGCAGCGTCAATCTTTGCATCATCCAACTGATTAACCACAGCCACAACGAGTACGGATGCGAGTAATCCAAGAATCGCGATCACGATCATAACC
>JBMYRY010000285.1:0-4360 GCA_049602795.1 Bradymonadia bacterium | reverse complement strand
GCAAGCCACCCGCCTTGGTTCGATCACTAGGACACGCCCCTCAGACGCGACCCACCGGGGTACCTGGGTACTCTTTCCGGAACCCGTGGGCGCAGTGAGTACCACAGCGCCTTCGCGGCGAGCACTCATGATGGCATTACGAGCAGACTCAATAGGCAATGTCACAGCAGTCATAAACGCCAACTTGCCATTTACTGAGGTCGGAGAAAAGGATTAGAATCTACATATGGTCCCCGACCGGGAACGGATAAGCCCCAGGAATTCAAGATGACACACTGGCTCAAATTCAGCACACTCCGAAGCGCGCACATCCCGACCAAGAATCTATTGCCCCCTTGGTTTGCGCTTGGCATTGCAATGAGTCTATTCTACACCTGCCGATGGGTCAGCGGACAAACGCCTGCCTCGGATCGAGGATTGATATTCCCGTTCGACGACTTCTATTTCTACGGTGCGGTGCTCAGCCCCGTACTCTGGCCAACACTCGCCTTGCTTACCGGTCAATTATTTTCACGCTTTGACCGCGATATAGAACCCGGACAAGTCGCGTACGCTTACTCAACCCCTCTGTTTGTTTGGCTCGGATGCACAGAATTCATGGTCTGGCTCAGTGTCCCGCAGGAATACTTTAGCTATCCCGCCTTAGGGTTGATGTTTACAGCGATGTTCGTCGTGTACGTCCAATGCTTCAGACTTACGACTGATGCGTCATCATCGACCTTCAGTCGGCATATTCGCACCGTCTTATGTCTGAGTCCCCAACTCCTCATTGCCAGTGCAATGTTTCGTTAATCTCCTGGAATCGCTTTCTGCTTAGACAAACGACCCAGGTGAGCTATGGTTTCGGTATTCACGGATTCACAAGGGGGAGATGATGGAAAACAACAAGTTCTCAATCGACGACGTTCAGAAAGCTCGCCGAGCCAAAGTCGCCATTACTGATATGGACGGCGTTCTCAGAGGAAAATACCTACATCCAAGTAAATTTGAGTCCGTATTAGAGGGCGGCTTTGGGTTTTGTGACGTCGTTCTGGGGTGGGACAGCGCAGATGTATGTTATGAGAACGCCACCTTCACCGGATGGCATTCCGGATACCCTGACGCCAACGTCCAACTCGACCCCTCGACCGCACGAGTCATTCCTTGGGAAGACAACGTGCCTTTTATGCTTGGGGAATTTGTAAAGCCAGACGGTAGCCCGCTGCCCATCTGTCCCCGACAAACGCTAAAGAGAGCAATCAAATATGCTGAATCGCTCGGCTACCAAGCACGATTTGGCGTTGAATTCGAGTGGTTCAATTTTAGAGAGACTGCCGAATCACTTAGAGATAAGGGCTTTCAAAAGCTCACGCCCATGACACCGGGTATGTTCGGCTACTCAATGCTTCGACCCGCAAACAACCAAGCCTTCTTCGATGACCTAATGATACAATTGCAAGATTTTGACGTGCCCGTCGAAGGTCTTCATACGGAAACCGGGCCTGGCGTTCTCGAAGCTGCACTTCTCAATGGCGATCCGCTTACCGCTGCAGACAGAGCTATCCTCTTCAAAACAGCCACCAAGCAAATCGGACACAAACACGGGATCATTCCCACATTTATGGCGAAATGGAACGCAGAATTACCGGGTTCTTCTGGGCACATTCATCAGAGTCTCGCTAAGGATGGAACATCCGCTTTCCATGACGACTCCGACCCACATTCGATGTCTGACACCTTCAAGTCTTACCTCGCCGGTCAACTCCTGTTGCTACCAGATATTCTTGCGCTGTTGGCACCAACCGTAAACAGCTTCAAACGCTTAGTGGAAGGTATGTGGGCACCAACAAAAGCGAACTGGGCCATCGACAATCGCACAGTTGCTCTGCGCGTCATTCCGGGAAGCCCCAAATCAACGCGAGTTGAGTTACGAGTTGGTGGGGCTGACATGAACCCTTATCTCGCCATTGCCGGTGCACTCGCCGCTGGAATGTATGGCGTAGAACAGGGGCTCACACTCAAGGATGCCCCCATTCAAGGCAATGGATACACGGCGGACTCCCCTCGCCTACCAGGCTCTCTCGGGGATGCGGCGACAGCACTAGACAATTCATCGATCATCAGAGGCATCCTCGGCGATGAGTTTGTTGACCATTTTGTCCAAACCCGGCGATGGGAAGTCCAACAGTACAAACAAGCGGTCACAGATTGGGAACTCAAACGCTATTTTGAAATCATTTAAACTCAACCACTGGATACTAAAGCGGAGCATTAGATGACGGTAAACTACAACTTTCCAACGCCTATTATTTCGGGACCGGGAGCAATTTCGCATCTCCCTATCATTCTGAAGGATCGTGGATTTTCTCGCACGACGATCGTCACAGATCGAGGCATTACCACATTACCCTGGTTCCAAAAACTCGTCTCCGACCTATCCTCAGAGTTCGAGGTAACCGTTTTTTCCGATTTTGAGGGTAATCCCGTCTGTAGCCAAGTTGACGCAGGCGCCCAGTTCTTACGAGACGTCGACGCCTCGTCAGTCTTAGCAATTGGTGGCGGGGCCGCGCTTGACGTAGCCAAAGCCATGGTCCTGATGCAACATCACGGCGGACACCTCTTCGACTATGAAGACGGCCGCCCAGACGCACCCCCGGTAAACGGGATCATTGCCGATCTGATCGCGATCCCTACGACCGCGGGTACAGGGAGTGAGGTCGGTCGAAGCGCCGTCATCTCAGATGACGAGACCCACGCCAAGAAGATCATCTTCTCACCGCGGCTGCTGCCAACCCAAGTCATCGCTGATCCTGAACTCACCCTCGGATTGCCAGCCTCACTGACGGCGAGTACGGGATTCGATGCGTTTACACATCTCATCGAGGCATTTCTGGCTCGAGGTGATCACCCGATGTGCGATGGCATCGCCCTTGAGGGATTAAGACTTGTCGCTCAGAATCTGGTCACTGCAGTCCAACTTGCCAAAGCCGCCCACTCAAATCAATTGCTTGGGCATGCGGAAGAACAGAGACATCTAGATGCCCGAGACGGCATGCTCAATGCTGCTCTGATGGGGGCGGTTGCCTTCCAAAAGGGACTCGGTCTCAATCATTCATGTGCCCATGCCTTATCCACTGTCAGAGATGTTCATCACGGTCTTGCGAATGCGCTAATGCTCATCCCTTGTATGCGCTATAATGCCGAGGTAGTGCCCGAAAAATTCGTGAGAGTAGCCAGGGCGATGGAATTACCTTCCGACAGCCCCGAAGCTGTCTTCAAATGGATTGAAGAGTCCCTTCGCGCTACCGGGCTGCCACGAAACTTGTCTGAAATCGGCGTAGAGACCACTGACATTCCAGCACTCGTTGACGTCGCGATGGATGATGTATGTCACCCACTCGGTCCACGAGCGGTGAATCGTGAGCAATTCACCGCGCTATTTCAGGAGGCACTAACTCGATGAGCACTTTCGTTGTAAGCAATCCGGCAAATGAGCATGTACTGCGTGAATTTACGTCCGATGACAGTGAATCAATCAATCGAAAGGTGTCTACGGCGAAAGTCGCTCAACGGGCATGGTCACTGCTCTCCTTTGACAAGCGGGCCCGCACGATCGAACGATTCAAGGACGCTTTGAGGGAAAACGCCGATGCCCTCGCAATGACCTTAACCAACGAAACCGGTAAACCCATCTCCCAAGCCCGTGGAGAAGTGCGTGCCACCGTGGGTCGGATTCAATATTTCCTGGACGAAGTACGGGCATTTCTACGACCTCGCATTGTTGGGCCTATCTCTTTCGACGGCCCCGAGCAGGCAAGCACTGAAGAGTGGGTCACTCCTTGCCCTCTGGGCGTGGTTGCCAATATTTCGGCATGGAACTATCCCTACTTCGTTGGAACGAACGTGTTTATTCCCGCGTTGCTCACAGGCAATGCCGTTCTCTATAAGCCTTCGGAGTACGCCTCAATGACCGGGCTTGCCATCACTCGCCTGATGCATGAAGCCGGCGTGCCCGAAGATATCTTCCAACTAGTCTTAGGTACAGGAGATACGGGTCGGGCGCTAGTTGACGCCGACGTGGACGGTGTATTCTTCACCGGCTCTCATGGGACAGGCACATCCATTGCCAAACAACTCGCCGGTCGATGCATTCCACTTCAACTCGAACTAGGAGGCAAAGACCCAGCCTATGTCACCGATGATGCCAATATAAAAGTGGCAGCAGACAGCCTCGCCGATGGGGCTTTCTACAACAACGGCCAAAGTTGCTGCGGCATAGAGAGAATTTACATTCATAGTAGTGTGTATTTTCAATTCCGAACGCACTTTCTCGAGGCTGTCGCTAAGTTCAAAATGGGCGATCCCACTCTGAGCGACACCT
>JBMYRY010000284.1:0-4362 GCA_049602795.1 Bradymonadia bacterium | reverse complement strand
TTTTATGTACTGTTCTGAAGACGTACCCGGCGATGTACACCAAAAAATCGGGATACCGCCGCACATCAGAAAGGCACGCTGATAGAAGCGATCGAGTTGCAGGACACCCTGGGCGACATCACCACGAGCGTCACCAAAATTGCCCCTCGCTGTCCATACAGGGTCGAGCAAAGTGAACTGAACATCGAGATTCGCGTGAAGATACCAACGTGAGATATCATCTAAGCGGTTCTTCAGATGTTGAAGCGGGACATCTCCTAGGGACCGAATATTTGCGACCAGATGAACACATACGGCGGCCTTCTCCCGTTGTCCAACCGTCCCTACTGAACTAGAAAGAAACACTGATTCGATGAGGGGTCGGTCAACTTCTGTAACAAACTCACCGATTTCTTTCGACAAGGCAAGTCGACCACATCGCTCAAGCATTTCATTGAGCGCAAATCCCTTAATCCCGATAACCGGAGATTTTGAATTCACATGACCGGGTAACTGCTGATTGTTCACCTGCAATAGAAACGGTAGCGTCCCTAACGCCGCCCTTTGCTTAGCACTGAGACCATCAAGGAGCATAGCGAGTCGAGCCGTGCAAAGGTCCACATAACGAGCAACCCTCAACCCAATGCGAGCGGCCCCTTTATTGTCATGACGACTTAGACGGACCGATGCGCTCTGCACTGGGCCGAGATATGATCGTGACCACGTCAGGGCCTCGTCTGTTGGTGTCCAAAAGTTACGTTCGGTCATAGGTTCGTCCGCGGCTGTAAAAGCTGAGTCTTGACCGCTTATCTCAGTAAGATTGTCTTAGCACTGTCATCATCCGATGACGACTCTTCAATCGTTGGTGAGTTTTTCAACACAAAGTACTTCACAGGAAATTTTTGTTTCGTGAGCACATACTGCATCGCCAACCTATTTTTCATATTGAAGATCAAAGGCGCCATTAAGTTCGCACTCATATCCTGCGGGTTTTCAGGCACGGTCATAATCACCGACAGGATCAAATGTTCCTCTTCCGCATCGATGACCTCTAGCTCGCTTCTACGTGCAGTCACTCGGTAAGACGGCACAAAAAACATGGGATCAGTAATGATGAACGCTAATGACCCATCATCCACTGACTGAAGCCACTTCAACGGGCTATCTTCTGCATGGTCAAGCACCACGTAGCGCTTTAAGCCGGCAAATCCCAACAGCCCCATCGGAAAATGAAACATTTGCGCTTCATCTACCTCCAAGATTCCAAATCGTGTTGTTTCAATCTGCATTTGAATTGCCTCCCGACTGCTTCTTAAACAGTCCGCTGATTGAATCTAACAAATTGACATCCGCTGCTGTTGCTCCGACGTTTGCCTGATGAATTCGCTCGTACAACTCCTCTCTGCACACGTACACCTCACGCGGTGCGACGATGCCCAGACGAACTTGTTTACCCTTAACTTCTTTGACGACGACTCGAATGTCATCGCCTATACAGATGGATTCTCCCATCTTTCGTGTCAATGTCAGCACGAATACCCTCCTAGTAGTGCAATGCCCCCCATCAATTTGGGGAAACTCCTGTTTGAGATGGTGCAACGTCCACTAGATAAAGTCTAGTAAACTGGTCCGTTGCATCATCTTTCCGCTTGTCGCCATGGAAACCTGCAATGCATTCTCGAAAAGCTGTAGTTCGCTTACAGCTTTTGCAAAATCTACATCACGTTGTTCCGACAACATCACAGCAAATCGTTCTTGATAATAATCCGACACTCTCTTTGCGCCCTCAATTCGTTCTAGATGAATGCCCACTTCGTTACGCCCGGAAATGACTTGCTCAATCGAATTGTCCAGCCTGGCAAATTCCGTTTGCATATCAACCTCAATACCAGCTCGAATCGCCACTTCCATTTGATTTATATTGTCGAACACATCGATCGTGCCTGCAGTCCCGTCTCCAAAAACACTTCCGCCGGCTAGCGCAGACTTCACTCGCAAGTCATCGGAAACTTGAACTTCTCGAATGTTCGTATCACCCACAAACGCGAATGCGGCATCGTATGGCGGCGTGTCAGTCGTAAAGCCCCCGAACAAATGCTGATTATTGACCTGAGTATTGGCTAATGTCTGGAGTTGATCCCTTAACGCTAAGACCTCGTTGGCAATATGGTCACGGTCATTTGCTGTCAAATGAGCTTGTAGACCCTGAATTACAAGTTCTTTGAGTCTAAATAAAATTTGACTGCTCTCATCGAGGGTCGAATCCGCGACCTCAAGGGGATGTTTCGCAAAGTCGATATTGCGCTGATATTGGTCCACTTTCGCGGCCGATTTCTTTAGTTGTGTGACCTTTTTCGACGCAATCGGATCGTCACTGAGCCGTTGAAGCCGTCTCCCGCTCGAGAGTTGGGTCATTCGTTTGTGTTGTTCGCCTTGTAAGCGCCCCAAATTCTGGTTTGCTGACAAAAACTTAACTCGTTCTGTTACTCGCATCAGCTCTCCCGTTATCCAATCATTCTCATAATCTCGTCCATTAACCGATTGGCCGTGTCGAGCACCCGTGTATTGGCCTGGAAGTGTTTCTGAAAACGCGTCAGGTCTACTAACTCGTCGTCTACATTCACACCTTCGATTGAATCGCGCATTGCGTCTGACTGAGCGAGCCTGATTTCTGCAAACTCCGCGTCAAACGTATTTTGTTGTACTTCGTTCCCAATGCCTCTAACCATTTCGCTGAAAAAAGCATTGTACGATTGATTGCCAAGGTTAACGCTTCTTTGATTCTGAAGGTCCGCCAGAACGAAGAGATTTCGGTTATCGCCTGGCAAGAGCGTCGGATCTTGTGCGGCACCGATCAAATCCGTATCGGCTTCAATCGCAGCCTCCACTTCTAAGTTCTGCGCAGCATCAGCCGCCACTAAAGGTTGAACAAATAAATCCCGACCATCTACGCCATCTAACCCAAACCCTTGCCGATGAACCGCGTTCACTTCGGATGCAAATTCAAATGCAAGTTGATCTAACTCATTCCGGCGAGCCCCCATGATGTCGTCTCGACTACGCAAGAGACCCGTCACCTCACCTTCTGACAAAGCCTCATTAATCACCGTCGCCTGTCCATTGAATGAGGTATGAACGACGTCTATCAAGCCATCATTAGCGGCATTAGGTACACCACTGAGCATGGCACTCTGATCATCTCGAACCAACGGAAATCCCCCCGCCGTTTCGACTCCCACCGCACCATTGGGTCGATAACTGAACCGAATATCAACCAGTTCTCCCAGCTCTCGCATGGCCTGTTCGCGTCGATCCTCATAATCAGATGCATTGCCGCCAGTTTTTCGTGTTGACGCGACTTGAACATTGAGTTCAGAAATTCGCTTCGATAACGAGTTTACTTTATTCAACCGATCCTCAATGACTTGGTCAACCTGCTCTCGTCCCGCCTGCACATCCAGAGAGACTGTACGAAAGGAGCGAGCCGCTTGTTGCGAGGCCTCTAAGAAACCATTCCGTGCGCTTGCAGAAGCGGGGTCTTGACTCAACTCCGTCACCGCATCAAAGAACTGCTGCATTCGGTCGGAAATCGTAGAATCCGTGCCATTATCGAACGTAAGTTCGAAATTTTCGAGGGGCGCCATACGTCCTCGAAAATACCCATAATTCATGCGGTCACGCATAACTTGCGCTTCCATGAATCTAGCCTGGGCTCGATCTACAGTATCGACATGAGAACCTTGTCCGAGTAGTCCGCCCTGCCCTTTGCCCATCACTTTTGTTGGCGCCGACGCTGCCAAACGAACTGACTGACGACTATATCCTTCGGTGTCGGCATTGGCGATATTGTGACTCACCGTGGCAAGACCTGATTGCCCTGCGCGCATACCGGATGCAGACGACATTAACGTACCGATTAGACTCGTCATCTGGCACCTCCACTCGTAGCAGTTACAGCGACCTGGTTACTCAGCCGACCTCGAGCCGTGTATAGATCAGTCTTCTCTGAAACCACCCGTTGCTCAACATGCTTCAAGGCACCGAGCATTGCATTAGCTGCGCCGGCATATCGCTGATTCTTGGCAAGCAGGACTTTGACTTCATCCCCCAGACGACGCAGCGCCATCACGTGCTCCGCATGATTCGAACTCACTTCATTAGGCGCCTGCTCAAGCATCGCTCGCCAAGTCGGTGGCATATCTTTCTTCAGATGTTTTTGCTGCCATTTAACGCGTTCGAAAACTAAATTTTCCGTGTGCGCTAGCTCAATCTCGATTTGGATTTGGGCAGTCTCAAGCTCTCGAATATCGAAAAGCTTTAACGCCTCGCCCTGAGCATGAAGCGCAGAGCGTAATGATTGAAAGGCAATCAATTCTCGCTCCA
>JBMYRY010000283.1:0-4377 GCA_049602795.1 Bradymonadia bacterium | reverse complement strand
TTGTCCTTCATCGCTCTATGTCCAAGAAACAGAAGTACGCCACTCAAGATTAGGAACCCCGTGTTTATTCCTGTCTCGAGTACGGGCAACATGGGAGAGCCGGGCGGCGGCCAAATGCCATCAACCGCGTTCGCTCGCGTGATCATGTGGGAAGAAATAAGTCCCGCAAAAAACATGACTTCACAAAACACAAAGACAAGCGTTCCCAAGACACCGTTCGGTATGAGGTTTTTCCGTTGTGGTTGGAAATGAAAACGTTTGGGGTCGACCGGATGATCTAACATACAGACTCCGTAAGTTTGAAACATGTACTCTCAGTTGAATGAGAGTGCTGCCGGTGCCCTAGGTTACAGGCTTTGGATATATGCCCAAAGGGCTTTTCGGTCCTGGTCCGATACAGTGATCTTTGGCATCTGGTTCTGATAACCCTTAACAATGACTTCTGCCGGGTTATTAATCGATGCGTTGAAGTAAGCCAAATCGGCTCGCTTGACCGTCAACTCGGGTCCGTTCTTACCCGACACGTGCCCGTAGAAAACGCGATTAGGCAGCCCTTTGAAGCTCGGACCAACCACTTTGTCACCGTTTATGCTATGGCAACCAACGCACTGACTAGTCTTGTAGTACGCAGCGCCTTTAGCAACGAGTGCCGCGTCCGGCTTTGGGACCTCAACCGGCTCAGCCTGAAGCTTCTTAAACTCTACAGCGAGCTTGGCTTCTGTCGCTTTACGCTTTGTCTTCTGTGCCACGGTCTCGCCTGTGTGTCTGAAGAGGTGCGCACCGCTATTCCCAGATTTGGTGAGCTTCACGACGTTCAACATCGCTGCCTCGACAGGCGCTTGATATTTCTCGTGCCCGACCTTCTTCCACTCTTTGATGGAACGCGGATCAGCCGCAAGGTTTGCGTATTCGGCGTTTGCTGCCTCATCTCGAGCACTGATTTCTGCCAAGGCTCGTTCCACTTCCGTTTGCGCAGCGAGGTTTGTCCAGTTATGCCCTTCATGTTTCATCACGTCAGCGGCTACGCCGGAGAAGAATAACAACATGAACACCACCGTAGTAGCCAGCATGTAATTGACATACTTCACCTCAAACTTGAGATGCATAAAGTAAGCGATGACATAGTATGCCTTCACGAATGCTATCCCAAATGCGGTGAATAAAACGAAGCCCTTCGCGAGCCCTTCTTGCCCCTCGCCGAAAATGATCGGTGCCAATTCTGGTCCCGCCACCGAAACAATGAACAGGACGAGAAGGATGAAATAGACTTTGATATAACTTGGGTGGTGTCCGTGATCATCGTGACCTGACATGCGCCCGCCTCCTTATTTCGCGATGTACAGCAGTGGGAACAAGAAGATCCACACAACGTCGACAAAGTGCCAGTAAATCCCTGCGAGTTCGACTCGGTGCAACTCTTCGTTTCGTGACGCCTGACGTGCCACAATTCCGAGCGCGATCATCCCCGCTACAACGTGTGCTGCGTGCAACCCAGCCGCAACATAGTAAAAATGCCAAAACGCATTACTCTGGAGCGTAAAGCCATGAGAAATTTCATAGGTCCACTCGCAAGACTTCACCACCAGGAATATACCGCCTCCGGCAATCGTCATCCAAATGTAGCGAGCTGCTTTTTTACCATCCCCCTGTTCCGCTGCCTGGTGTGCAAGCACCGCAAACAGACTAGAGGTCAGGAGAACAAAGGTGTTAAAGCCACCCGCCCAAACATTCGTGTGGGAGGCATAATCACCAAACTCAGAGTGCCCTAATCGATGCATCAAATAGGAAGCGAGAACACCGCCAAAAATAACAATTTCCGACGCCATCAACCACCAAATGGACAATCTCCCCGTGGGAATGCCGGTGGCGCTTCTCGTTGTTGCTAAAGGTTTTACATCCATTGCTTTCTACCTACCTTAGCTGGGCTCGTTTTGCGGCCAATAATCTTGTTCCCGACCTTCGACACTAAACTCGTAAGGTCCTCGATACACTGTCGGCATCTCCTCAAAGTTTCCATGACCTGGAGGCGAAGGCGCGATCCATTCAAGCGTATTTGCATTGTATGGATTTCTTTCTGCTTTCTTGCCTTTAAAGATGCTCACAAAAAAGTTCACCAAGAAGATAGCCTGAGACAACAACATGACCACAAGCGCGATCGTTGCGAACTGTCTTGTCTGCAACATCCAATCCTGCGCCAGGTCAGGATAGTTCGTATGGTCGAAAATACGACGGTGCTGTCCCGCTGCCCCTAAGACGAATAGAGGCAGGAAAATGCAGTTAAAGGAGATGATGGTCAACCAGAAGTGGACCTTACCCCAGAACTCGTTGAGATGGCGCCCGAACATCTTTGGGAACCAATAGGTCAGCCCAGTAAAGACCCCGATAATCGCAATCGGATAGAACGTGTAGTGAAAGTGCGCCAAGACGAAATACGTGTCATGCATGTAAATATCAGAGCCTGATGCACCTAAGAAAATACCCGTCACGCCACCAATGAGGAAGGTCGCCAAGAACGAGAGCGCCCACAGCATAGGAACTGTCAGTGAAATCGCACCGCCCCACAGCGTTGCAATGTAAACAAACATCATTTCAGCGAGTGGTACGGATATCAAAACGGTGGTAACCGTAAAGATATTAGCCATTCTCGGGTCAATACCAGAGATAAACTGGTGGTGAGCCCAAACGAAGAAGCTTAAGATACCTGTCGCAAAAGTCGTATAAAGAACGACTTTGTAAGCGAACAGCTTCTTGCGCGAGAAGACCGTGATGACTTCAGCCACGATGCCCATGGCCGGCAATAGAACCACGTATACTTCCGGGTGTCCAAAGAACCAGAAGAGGTGTTGCCAGAGAACCGGATCTCCGCCTCGGGCGGGGTCAAAAAAGCCCGTCCCCAACTGCTGATCGAAGATGAGCATGAAAGCGCCCGCAAGCAAGGGACCAACACTTGCCATGAAAAGAATTGATGCAACAACAATCATCCATACGACGATTGGGATATCCCACAGACGCATGCCCGGTGCGCGAGAGTTCATCATGGTGGTGATAAAGTTAATACCACCGAGAAGAAACGCCACGAATTCCAGCCCTACCGCGACAACCCATAAGGTAGATCCCAGAGGGGTCAGATTGTATTCAGCTTTGGCCGAGAGTGGTGGATATGCCGTCCATGCTCCACCGAATGCTCCTCCGTCCACGAAGAACGATGCGAGAAGTACGATGGCACTCAGCAAGAACACTTGATAGGAAAGGCGGTTCAGACGCGGAAAAACCATGTCGTCGCAACCGATCATTAACGGAATCAGGTAATTCCCGAAGGCGGCGATCAATACAGGCATTGCAACCCAGAAGATCATAATCGTGCCGTGATTGGTCACCAAAGAGTTGTACTCAGCGGCCGAAACAAGACCGAAGAGCGGTACATGCTCGCCTGGATAAGCCAACTGCATACGAAATGCGTACGCCATGTAGCCCCCAATCGCCGCCATAATCATGCCGGTGAAGAGGTACTGTAGACAAATCATCTTGTGGTCTGTAGACCACAGATACTTCTCAAGGAAGGTTTCCTCATGATGTCCATGGTGGCCATGGGCATCACCGTGGGTATCTAGGACGGCAGCGCCGCCGGAGGTATTTACTTCATCCATTCGTCTCGCTCCTTACCTAACCGCTACTTTAATGATGCGGTCTTGGATGTTGAGTTGGTGCCTAGCGAATCAAGCCACGCAGTGTGTTGCTCGGGGGTTTCCAGCACAACCTTAGCGCTCATAATCCCGTGTCCGATGCCGCACATCTCTGCGCATTGTAGGTCAAATTCATTGAGTTCTCTGCTCGCGGCAACTTCCTGAGCCGCGGTGAGGGTTTGATTGGCTGCTTTCTTCGCCTTTGCCGCCTTTACAGCAGGGTTTTCTGCAGACGTCGCCTCAAACCAACCGGTGATCACACGCCCCGGAATCGCGTCCTGCTTCAACCGGAACACAGGAATCGAAAAGTCGTGCATGACGTCGAGAGACACGAGCTCGTACTTATATTTCTTGCCCACTTCAATATGCAGGTCTTCAGTCGTCACGATATCGTCGACACAGTAGGGGCCTTCCGCTCCACTAATGCACGTTCCACCGCCACATCCTTTCCCACCAGCGCACTCCGAGGCGCTCAATTGAGTCGCATTGATGGGGGTATCAAGTTTCTCGTTTGGACCTGGATGTACGAAGGTCCACGCCCATTGTTGGGCGATGACCCGAACAGTACGATCGGGCTCAGGCATCTCCTGTTTGACATGGTACCAAGTGGTTACCGCAAAGAAGATGACAGCAACGTCGCAAACGAGGACGAGCAAGTGAGGGGTGTGACGCGGGCGGAGCGATACCGTGCGCG
>JBMYRY010000282.1:0-4377 GCA_049602795.1 Bradymonadia bacterium | reverse complement strand
CTCAATCGCAGAAACAAGCTGACCGAGCGGCACGCGGATCCGCCGTTTAACGAGTTTGAGGGCGATGACGGTTAGGAGAACGGTGGTGAGCAAGCTGGCAGCGCCAAGTTGTAGCGCTGGACTGAGACTCAACTTAAAGCCCCAGTATGCGAGACTCGTTGTGAAGACCGAGATGAACACTGAGCCTGTGAGGAGTAATTTTCTCAGTTGAGCAAAAGCGGCAAAGGAAGGAGTTGTTGAAGAGGCGACACGATTGGATGAACCAAATGATTGATTGGGATCAGAAGCCTTCATCGATGTCAATTCCCAGGACCTCGCTTGTTAACGCTATAATTTGATCGGGGTCGAATGGCTTCGTTAAGGAGCAGTCGGGTCCCTGATCGGGGTCGTCAATTAAGACATTACCCTTTGCGGTCAGTAACGCAATAAAACTTGTCTTAAGGTCAGGAGCAAGACGCATTCGACGACACACTTCTAATCCATCGATACCTGGCATCATTAGGTCAAGAAACACAAGGTCCGGTATCTCCTTAAGCGCCATTTCCAAACCTTGTTCTCCCGTTTCGGCGAGCAGGATCTGCACACCTTCAAACTCAAAGTCTTCAAGTGTTCTGCTCAGCAGTAGACGGATATAATTTTCGTCATCGATAATGAGTATTTTTTTTCGAATTGACATTATCTTGATTGCTCCGGAAGTGATTTGGAAATGGAGCGATGACCGAGTGGTAGGTAGACTGTAAACACGCTCCCGATTCCGGGCTGGCTCTCTACATTTACTCTTCCCCCGTGATAATCTACGATGCCCCGCACAAGGGCTAACCCAAGACCGGTACCTTCTTTGGTGTGAACAACATTTTCGACGCGGTAAAATTTATCGAAAATGTGAGGCAATAGGTCGGGGGGAATGCCCATTCCCGTGTCGGAGACCGAGATTCGAAGTTCTTCATCAACGACGCATTGCTGCACAGTGATGGAGCCCTGGTCCGTGAATTTAATCGCATTGCCGATCAAGTTAACAAACACCTGAGACATGCGTGTAGAATCAATTTCTACGTGGGCTCGATTACTGATTTCAAGCTCTAGAACGAGGTCTTTCGCCTTTGCTTGTATCTTGAGTAAGTTGACGACATCCGTTAGCACCTTTTCCATCGGCGCGCTCTCCAAATGATAGTCCGTATGACCGGACATCATCTTGGAGACATCGAGAAGGTCATTGATGATCACAATGAGTTTGTCGGATTCGTCGTTGATGATTCCGACAAATTCGCGGGCGATGTCCAGAGGCATGTCAGCGTCATCAATAATGGTTGCGGCAAATCCCTTGATACTTGCTAATGGGGTTCGCAACTCATGAGATACGTTGGAGACAAAGTCGGATTTCATCTGGTCGATGGCTCGAAGTTCCTGATTTAGACGCTCGAGCGCGAGGTTTTGCTGTACCAAACCTTCGATACGCTGGCTGTTTTCAAGCGCGACGCCGGCTTGCCGGGCGACCGCTCTTACAAGCTTCTCATCGGCTGCCGAAAAGAATCCACGACGCTTGTCGAAGAAAGTGACGTCGCCAATCTTTCCGCTTGGTGTTTCAATGGGCACTGTGAGTCTGGATGTCGGAGCTTCCTTTCGAGTGCCATAACTGGTCCCGTCATTGAGTTTAATGATGGCGCCGCTTGCTCGAACAGCCCTGGCTGACTCTTTGATCAATACCCGGCAAACCTCTTTGACACTCATTCCAGACCTAAAGATATCACCTAGTCGATAGAGGAGGTTCACTTGGCGGTAGAGTTCAAGCACTTCCTGTGACAGTTGCTCAACCTGATTTTGAATGTTGGGTGTTGTTGCGTCGGTCATCGGGCCCGTCTTGGGTGGTGGCAATATTACTCGGTCTGGGTCTTTAGTCTGCATCAGGTACTGCTTGAACTCGGTTCGACGCCTTCGACCTTCGAGCCTTGTCATTACTAACGGCTACCACACTGAACTCCCAGACATCGCCATCGAGATCAATACTCGCGTCGGTTGTTCTGAGAATAAAGGATGTACCATGTTGCTCTCGCAGACCCTCCTGAATGATGCGTCCTGTGAGCACGTAGTAGGCGACATTTGGACATCGTGTCCAACTCAATAATGCAGTGCCATCTTCAACATCCACAAGAGTTAGGCGAGGGGTAGGCATGAAGCCCGTTTCTCGAACAAGTTCTCGGTCGTCCTCGTCTTCGAGATAAGGTCTAAAGCCTGTTTCTCGTACAAATTCTATGTCCTCTGCATCGGCACTTCGTTCTCGGAAAGCCCTTGAGATTCGGTTGTCAGTAGTCGTGCTTCCCTGCCATTTGCGCTGACGCTTTACCTCGTTTGACGTTTGCCCCCACATTGTTTGAAGGCTCTGGGAGATGTGTGAGGTGGTAACCTGGTCGCCATCAACGACGTCGATCTGGTCATCAAAATCGCCGCAGGCCAGCATGCTGCTCACCACGACAAGAGAAAATAGAGTGCGAGGGATCATCCCAACATAATGCGATAGAAGGCTACTCATTGGTTAATCCTCCCTGCCCGTCAATCCGGAATACAGATTGTAGGTTTTCGCGTTTTCGTCATCTCGCGATTGTTCTTCGAGTTCGTTCATCTTCGTGCGAAGAAAGAGCCACAACTCGTCGCGGAATTTGTCGAGTTCTTCGGGTCGCGCTCGAAAGGTGAATGTTCTCGCAGATGCATCTTCCGGATGCTCACTCAGGAATCGCGTTCGAATCGTTTCCGTCACAGCCTCAAGATGTTCGTAGAGACCGTCGATGCGTGCTTCCCAATCATTGTTGTGTACGAGGTCGTGGTGTTTCTCGACCACTTTGTAGCGCGCAGACCGACGTGAATTTTCGGCGTCCTCGATACTAATGCGTTCCTGCTTAATCAAGGCTTCAACAGCTAACTGAGTACTGTCGAACTCGTTCGAATGGGGCAGGTGTGTCGACAGTTCATCAAATGTCATTGGTCGTTTGCGAAGCAGGTCTTCTACTCGTCTCATCAGATTTGTTTCGGTGTCTTCGAAAAAGCCGCCCTTGTTGAAACGAGCCGACAATGCCTTGACCGTTCGGGTTGACTTACCAAAAATCAGAGAGATGAGGTTAATCGTCGAGTGTTTGCGTTTCGCCTCTCGCCAGAGAGCCAGGGTCATCATGTCCTTGACGGTGTCGAGTGGGTAATTAAACTCAACTGCCATTTTCACCGCTGGGTAAAAAGACGCAAAGAGTATTCTCAGCACATACTCTGGATACGGGATCTCCTCGAACCGAGGGTCTTTAGACTCTGTTTTCATCTCGTTTTTCCTCGCCCTGCCTGTGCTCAATTAACTCCGGACTATGTTAGCGAGATCCGGTATGTTTTTCATCTGCAAATTTCAGCATTAAGCACTTAGAAAAAAAAATCTCGCTCAAAACTTAGATCATTTATTTCAGCGGATCTACACTTCTGAGTCTGATTTCGTGAATGGAGTCGAATCATGAAGCCAAATCCGTTTTTGGTTGCTCGCCAACCACAGGCAAAAGTGCGAGGAAATATTGTTCGGTCCAACGCTCAGAAAGCGCGACCGGTAGCAGTTGCCAATGGGGATGCTTTTGCATTTATTGTCGATCGAATCACACGCGCTGACCTCGTCACTGAGGGCGCAGTGTATGAAAGCGAATCTCCCCGACGTTTTTATGGGTCGGCTGTCCTGACCATACGAAGGCAATCAGATCCGACGATGGTTGTGCCCGAAATTGAAATTGGGTTACTCAACGATCCACGCTTTTCTCGTCTCGTGGAGGCGAGGGTGTATCAGGAACTCTTGCGGCATTTGGGGGCAGAGACGCCGGCTGTTTTCGATTGGAGTGGACGTGAGTCGCTTGAATCTGGCGAGCACCGGGTGTACATGGACGTGGAGTGTACGCTTGCTGATAGTGGACGCTCAACTGCTCAAGTCGGCACCTGACGCGAAGAGATACCGAAAGCGAAGCGACGGTGGAAAAAACATTCTCAACGAAAAAACTCGCAAGCCTTATAGGGGTGTCCTCTTCTGATGTGAGGCGATGGCATCACCGGGGGCTTCTAAATGGTCTGCGGGTCTCAAATCGACTGTATTTCGGCTTTCAAGATTTAGTCGCGGGTCGAGCAGCCAAGCGGTTATTGGATCGAGGATTGTCGATTCGACTCGTTTCAGCCTCTCTGGGCAAACTTGCGTCCTCGGACGATTTAGGAGGCGACCCATTGGTCCGTCTCAAATTGGAGGGGGTTAATGGTCGATTGGTCCTTAACGAGGGTAGTTGTCTCGTGGATGTTGCGAGTGGGCAACTCCATTTGGATGTCTTTGAGAGTCAACATTCTGATAGTGAACCCCAAGTCCTTAGACTCGCT
>JBMYRY010000281.1:0-4380 GCA_049602795.1 Bradymonadia bacterium | reverse complement strand
CGAATTGGACATTGAACAGGCTGCGATGTGACCGGAAAAGTCTTGGCAGATCCAGCCGTCTGAAATGCTACTGAATTCATTCATAAACGGTTGACTTGTGATGAGCTCCGAGAGGTCACGAATGGGCTTTGTTCGCTGAATTACCACCGATACGCGTGTCGGCCATTTTTCATTCCCATCACCCTGTATTTCGTCCGACGGAGATAGGTGAGTCCTGTTTCCGATAGTATGATTGTGATTATCGAGGGATGACTCGTGTGCTGTGTTTAACATTTTGTTCTCCAATTAATGTCTGCAATGTATGGTCTCGGTCGTAATTGGTATTGTGTTGCACAATAATTTGAGAAAACGTCACTACTCCCGTCAAAACAGAGGGTACATCAATGAAAAATAGTTGGGCGCCCCTATATTACGGTACGCATACGGGGGTTGAAGGTGACCTTCAGTTCTACTTGCGTTCACTCAAGTCTGAGTCGAAGGTGTTAGATCTCGGTTGTGGATGCGGGAGATTGACGCTGCCGCTTGTGAACGCAAGCCATCGAGTCACTGCGGTTGACATTTCTGAATATGGTCTTCATCAACTCCGGACTCGTGCAGCAAGCTACCTTCAAACGAAGCAGCTACAGATATTGCAGGCAGACTTTCGTGCATTGTCTCTTGAGGTACAGTTTGATGCAGTCATCTTGTCGTTCAACGCTTTTCTTTGCCTGCGAGCCGATGAGCGAAGTCGATTCTTGAGCCGTATTTCAGATCTTCTGGCTCCCGGCGGACTCTTCTTGTTCGATCTTTATGATGGAGCCGAGTTCTTTGATGATGCAGTCATTGCTGACAATGATGAAAGCAATGAGCCTTGGGTCAGCGGACCGGAGTATGTCAGTTCAGTTGAGTGTGATGGCGTTGATTTTGACGTATACCAGAGCGGTGTTTTTGACCCGCGCGCCGCGCTGATCACCATGAATTACACTCACTTCGAGTCAAACTCAGAAGAACCTTCCACTGAACTAGATTACGAAATAACTCATCATCTTGTGTCATTCGATGAGTTGAAGACGAGTCTTGTTATGCACGGTTTTGAAGTTCTTGAAGTCATTGAGGCCCAATTTGAAGGCAGTACCCACGGTTTTTTCAACGTAAGGTCAACAAAATCAAATCGATAATAGCCGATTTGTGAACTTTTCGACTCGGATTCAAAGATTCTGCCGTTAATTGAGGTTTTGCTTTACGAGTTAGGCTTTGCGAACCGCCCGCGCTAATGAAATGAAGCTTAACGGGAGTGAGATTAGAGACATTCCTTGACAGTTTATCTTTACCATTGTCCCGTTGGCGGAACTGTTGTGACGCCATGGATCCGATGCAGATTTTCCCTCACTTGTTCGTTCTGCACTGAGATTTACGACCTCTAGATTTTGGGGCTGACGAAAAAAAGATGTGATCTTCGTTATGCAATTCGTTATGCTGCTACTGTTCAGGAAGAACCAACTTTGCGTAGTAATGCCGTAAAGCCGAGTTGCCAGGGGGCAAATCGGCGGTAGGGCGGGAGAACCACAGGGCAGTGATAACTGTTAAGACAAATCTCAACGCAGCACGCGCTGGTCGCATGCTGGGGGCGAATCGAACACTTCTAGAGCGGAGCTTCTCGCGCCTTTCTAGCGGTATGTCCGTAACGTCTGCGCGCGACAACCAAGCTTATTTCAATGCTGGAACACGCGCCGCCACGAAGGCGCGATCTTCGAATTATGCTGTCAGAAACATTGCAAGCGGCGTGAGCTTAGTGCAAACGGCAGAAGCGAGCACTCGCGAACTGCAGCAGAATGTCCAGCGTATTCGCGAGTTGGCAGTACAGTCCGCGAATCGGACCATTACGGACGACATTCGGCATTCCTTACAGGTGGAGGTTGATGCTCTCGTAGAGGAGATCAATAGCCAGGCTAACTCTGCAAACGAAGGTGGGATCAAGCTGCTAGATGGGTCTGCAAAGTCACTTAACTTTATGGTTGGTACCGATGGCGGCAATGTGATTCGCCTGGATCTCAAGTCGCTTACCGCGAAAGACCTGGGCCGCATGGTACGGGAAACTGGGGCTGATGTTGACACCACGGTTTCACTCCTAGCCGGCGATGTGGCGATTAATGGTGTGTCTATCCGTGGCACTGCGGCTACCGACGATATGGTATCGACAGCAGACAATACCGGTTCTGCCATGGCGAAGGTGAATGCAATCAATGCGAGCCAGCACTTAACGAATGTGCGAGCCACCGTATTGGAAACTCTCGTTTTGGGCGAAGATATCGTGGGTGGGCAACTCGACAATACGCATTATGTTACAATCAACGGACATCAGATAACCGACGTACTTGTTGGTGCTGGCGATTCAGAAGATACGCTCGTCGGAGCCATTAACTCTGCATACGAGAGCACGGGTGTTTTGGCTGAGGTTGACGAGATCGGTGCGCTGTATCTAAGAGCTGAGGACGGGCGGAATATCGAACTGACGACATCGTCAGCCACTGCGGCAGCGATCACGGGATTGAACTCCGGGTTCGCGGATACCGTGGTGGTAGGCGGTGCAATTCAGTTGATCTCGAACGAGCAAGTTGAACTAGAATATAATGCATTGGGTATGGATGGAGGCATTGGTTACGGCGCCGGGTTGGGCACGCAATATGTCTCGTATACGCCGGACACATATCTTGAGACCATCTCCATTACGACTCAGGACGAAGCACGCCGAACGATCGATATTGCAGATAGCGCGCTAGAGACGCTGCGAGGTCAGGTTAGCTCCATGGGAGCGATGTCTTCGCGCCTTGAATATGCGATGCAAACGATCACGACCGAGCAAATGGCGGCGACCGAGAGTCAGTCGAATATGTTGGATGTTGATTTTGCTCAGGAAGTTGTGGAGCTTACACGTCGCACCCTGTCGCAGGAAACCCAATCGGCGGTCATGGCCCAAGCCAATTCTACCGTCGGCTCGGCACTAACGCTACTCGACGGCATGGCATCCCTCGGCTTCGGCGGTCGCTCGTTTAGTTCGGGCGCATTCAGCGGTGGCGGACTTCCGAAATTCGACTTCTCCAAGAATTTCTCCATTTTCGGTTAACGTCCGGCTTTAAATTCAACACCAGGACTTTTACAACTAGATCCAAAAGTGATTCTATCCGATAGTGCCCGGGAGGCATTCGCAATCTTGAGGAGCTTTTTGGTGATGTTTAACGAACGTGGATACTTTTTTATCATTCTTTTGTGTATGTTTTTCGTCGTTGGATGTAGCGACAAGGGCATCGCACAATCAGCAGTGGACGGCAAAGGCGGTACCAAACCTAAAGCGGACAAATCTACTGCTAAACAGCCTGGCAACAGCACTACTAACGCCACGAAAACTCAGAAATCACCCACTGCCACAAAGACTGCGCAAGCCAAGATGAAGGCATCGGCGGTCAGTTCTTCGGACGGGAAAGCCCCTGATTCGGTGGCAGGCATAACCCCCGACAAGGCTGTTGAGAAAGCACCGGCAACATATACAGTTCGGTTGGAGACAACAAAGGGGAATATCGACATCGATATTCAACGAGAATGGGCTCCTTTGGGTGCCGATCGATTCTACAATTTAGTCAAGCTAGGTTATTATACGGATGTAGCATTTTTCCGGGTTATACCGAGGTTCATGGCTCAGGTTGGCTTGAGTGGAACGCCGAAGTTGAATACGATTTGGCGTTCAGCCCGGATTCAGGATGATCCAGTCAAACAAAGCAACACGCGAGGCATGGTCACTTTTGCCACATCGGGTCCGAATAGTCGGACCACACAATTCTTCATTAACTTTCGAAACAACGCGCGACTAGACGGTATGGGATTTGCGCCTTTCGGTAAGGTCAAGGATACGTCATTAGCGGTGCTGGATAGCCTACATGACGGCTACGGCGAGGGAGCACCTAGGGGTCGAGGTCCGAGTCAGGGCACAATTCAAAGAGAGGGTAACTCCTATTTAAAGAAAAGTTTTCCACGGCTTGATTACATAAAACGAGCGCTCGTCCTTAAGTAGGTATTAGGAACTTGATTGAGGCAAACTCGGTGCGGCGCTTTTGGTGCTGGTCGTTACTCATATGCAGTTTTCCAACTACGCTGCTTGCTCAACCTTGTGCCCCAAGTTCGAAGAAGGGGTTGAGATTCGCCACCTATAATGCCTCTTTGAACAGAAAGTCAGGCGGGGCGCTTCACACCGAATTAGCGTCGCACCGTTCAAAACATGCGAAATCCGTCGGTTCGCTGATTCGTCTAGTCGATCCTGATGTTTTACTTATTTTGGAACTGGATAAAGCTAAAAACCAAGACGTTGTTACTTTGTTTCATGACCTCTACATCAAAGAGAACGACAGT
>JBMYRY010000280.1:0-4401 GCA_049602795.1 Bradymonadia bacterium | reverse complement strand
TCGTCGACTGCCGTGAGAAGACTACTGTCGAGAGGATTTACGATACTCAAAACCGGCGTGACCGCATCAAACCGAACTGGCACAACTGCAGAACTAATGTTTCCGCCACAGGCATCCTGTCCAGTGACTAACATTGTACCTTCGTAAAAGTCGCCATCTTGTAAATCAACCTCAAGACGGAACGTGCTGTCCGCACGAACTGTTGTCGACAACTCATCATCACCAATTGGAGGGTCGAAAGTTACCGTCAACTCAGTGCTAGTCTCCACACCAGACGTTTGACCTGAGAGCGTCCAATAAGTTGTACCCTCATCACGCTCCCCATCAGCTAGGAGAAAGCGGTTTAAACGACCCTCATTCAGGTCAACGAACTCTATCACTCCAGGGTTAGTACGCGATTCGAATGACAATGTCTCTACTACAGGCTCACTGTCACCGAGCTGTAATTCGAAGGTAAGCGTATTGGTCCCGTCGACGAGTGTCGTTTCGTACACAACCCCACCGTCTTCAAGAGCAAGTTCTACCACCTCACCACCATTGGCTCTCGCACTGAGTTGGGGGCAGTTGGCAGTTATGTCAAACCGAACTTGAATACCGTCTAGCTCATCATTCTCATCTGCATCGAGTCCAAACGCACAACCGGACGTATTCGGTCGGGGGTTGACGGTAAGCTGGCAGGAGTCAACCTGTACAAAGACATCGGTCGTTGACGCAATGGAGTTACCGTCTGCATCCGCTGCCGATGCTTCAAGACGATATTGTCCGTTGGCGTCACCAGGCAGTGAAATCTGAAAACTTGCAGTGCCATCCACAATGGGAGCCTCTTCGGCTGGCAAATCACCAACGACGAGCGCAACATTACCAGATTCGATATCAACGGCTGCGACTCGAACGGCTATCTGAATTCCGTTGGACAAATCGGAGTCTAGGTCATCATCCGCGGTAATCACGCTGTTATTAGCAGGCGTAACAATGGAGAACTGATCAACGCCCGCATCCGTAGCCCCAGCATCGGGTCTCATCGGCAGAGGTCCAGGACCACTCCCGCCACAACCAAGGACGATTAAGGTGAGGCTGAATGCGCCAACAACCATGTAATTTCGATAATCAAATAAGCCAAACATCAAACTCTCCTGCCTTTGACGGAAGTATTTTCATGATACACCCGGAGTGTTCCATAGACACTCGGACACAATCACTAAAAAAACGACGTTACCAGTCTCATAACGCTTTCCCTACGGTGCTACGCTCGTTCGGTCAAGTAGTTATAGGCAAAAATACTCACCAACTATGACGACGCGCACAATTAGAGAAACTCATTAACTTTCTTTTCGCGGGCCCGACACCACGAGATCCTGCGTGATCATCTCTGAAAGAAACGCCTCTAAATCTGCGCGAGCAGTATCCGCTTCGACCTCAAATTCTTCAACGATCATCTTCACGAGCGCTTCAAGCGAAGCCGGTTCCTTTTCTATGACCGACCACACATACGAAGCCACAGCGTTAAACCTCAACAGTTCGTCATTTCCCGGTCTCAAGATAATGAGTTGACCATCGACAATGCGAGCCGAAATTTTTATTGATGGGCTATAGAGCGTTGTCAGGTCGGACACCACCACATCTCCTCGTACTAAATGAATAGATTAAACCGACTGTTGTGGTGGAGCCTACCTAAGCTCTTAACGATTGGCGAGTTTTTCCGTCAACTCAGGTACAACTTCGAATAAGTCCGCGACAAGACCATAGTCGGCAACCTGAAAGATCGGCGCATCAGGGTCTTTATTGATCGCAACAATTGTCTTCGATCCTTTCATCCCTGCCAGGTGTTGAATGGCACCACTAATCCCAACAGCGATGTACAGACCCGGGGCAACGACCTTTCCGGTCTGACCGACCTGCCAGTCATTTGGTACCCAACCGGCATCCACCACCGCACGGCTGGCGCCGATCGCACCGTTGAGTTGGTCTGCCAACGCTTCGACGAGAGCAAAATTTTCTTTCGCTTTCAAGCCTCGACCACCGGAGATAACGACGTCTGCATCCGAAAGAGCCGGCCGGTCTGATTGCACAGATTCTAGACCCACGTAGGTCATTCGGAGACTGGCTGCATCAAGGTCAGCCGATACCGGTGAAATAGAGCTCGAGCCGCCCGTTGGCGCCGCGTTATCAAACTCGGTCCCTCGAACAGTAACGAGCTGAATTGCGGTGTTGACCTTAACTTTACCCAGAACATTGCCGGCCCACATCGGACGAACATAAACGAGTCCATCCCCCGTGTTCTCAATCCGAACAACATCACTCGCCAGTCCACCATCAAGCCTTGCTGCAAGCCGTGGCACCACATCTTTCCCGATGCTCGTCGCCGACGCTACTACGTACGATGCACCACTCTGCCGGACGATGGCATCGAAAGCACGCGCATATGCCTGCGCGGTGTAACCAGCTAAAACATCGTCACTCAGAGTAAAGACATTTTCCGCACCATACTGCGCGAGTTGCTCTGCGACGGCGCCGACAGAACTACCAGCCACCGCGATATCAAAACCTCCACCAACGGCTGAAACAATTTCTTTTGCTGCACCAATGGCTGCCAAAGTCGCATTGACGAGAGCACCATCCTTCTGTTCTGCAAGTACAATTACCTGACTCATAATCTTCACTACTCCCGTTTAAATCACTTTGGCTTCGTTCTTGAGTTTATCAAAGAGGGCATCAACCGATTCAACGACGATACCCGCCTGTCTTTCCTGTGGCATTTCCCACCCAACGATTTCGACCTTCGGCGTCAAGTCAACACCAAGTTCGTCTGGATCAAACACATCCAAAGGCTTTCTCTTTGCCTTCATAATGCCTTGTAAACTGGCGTATCGAGGTTCATTCAGGCGGAGGTCAGTCGTAACTACAGCTGGGAAGCTAAGGTTGACCGTCTCAACACCACCATCCACTTCACGTTGCACTTCTGCGCCTGTCTCGTCGTCATTGACGCTGACCTTGTATGCAAATGTTGCCTGTGGCCATCCGCAATATTCAGCGAGCAGCTGACCGACTTGATTATTGTCTCCGTCTGTCGCTTGTTTACCGAGAATCACTAAATCTGGCTCTTCTTCTTCGCACAGCTTAACAAACAGCTTCGCAACCAAATCCGAATCAAGCTCTTCCTCATCACATTCGACATGAATACCTCGATCTGCGCCCATCGCGAGTGCCTGACGAATCTCTCTCTCCGCCTCATCGCTTCCCATTGAAACTGCGATGACTTCACCATCATCGACCTCGTCAATGATGCGCAGTGCTTCTTCTACCGCAATCTCGCAAAATGGATTCATCTTGTAGTCAACGTCGTCAAGGTCTAGCCCGCTGCCGTCGCTTTTCAATACAAGCGTAGTGTAAGGGTCGGTGACCCGTTTTGCTGAAACTAATATTTTCATTGAGTGCTCCTCTTTTGTACATGATGCCCGACAGTAAAAAATCCCGTGGAGAGAATCTCCCACAGCTGGGCACCAGCCTGTTCTAAATCAAAGGGACTATCAAGCCCATCTCGTCTAAATCTTAGCCATGTGGCGCACACTTCCTCTAGGGCGCCAAAAATAATTCTTTTCGCGAGTCTTGGGCTTAAAGTCGCCCTAAAGTCACCCGCATCAATTCCGTCTCGTAAGATCTGTTCAATGATATCAAGATATTCTGCAAACTTGACCGGTGTATACTCTCGCATGAATTTTGAAGATTGTCGTAGTTCAACGATCAACACCTCAGCAAGCTCAGGATAATCTCGCACCATCTGCAAATGTTTTTGGACAAATATTCGAAGACGTTCTGGCGCTGTATCCACCGCCATTAAAGCATCATTGACATGCTCGATGATGTTGTCCATTCGATCTTCAAATAAGCTAATCAACAAATCATCTTTACTCTTGAAATACAGATAGATGGTTCCGCCAGCTACGCCTGCAGCATCAGCAACATCACTAACACGGGACTGAAAGAACCCTCGATCTGCAAACACTGAGACTGCTGCTTGTAAAATTCGAGTTCGTTTGTCTGTACTCAGGGGCATATGCATCCGAAAGAAAATGAATGACTGTTCATTCATTGCGGAATTTAACCTTGCGATCAAGCTTTTTTCCTCAATAAGTTACGAAAATTGTGTACGCTTTCTGGTCACAATGAACTAGTGACTCACTGCGCTTAGTGTAAATTCGACGATGGACCCCGGAAAATGTTACTTGATCTGAAACATCTTAACCCAGAGCAATACGCTGCAGTTACTCACAAGAAAGGTTCTTTGTTAGTTCTTGCTGGTGCAGGCTCGGGGAAGACACGAGTGATCACCTACCGCATCGCGCGGCTTATTCGTGATGGTCTATCTCCCCGAGAAATCCTTGGTTTGTCTTTCACAAATAA
>JBMYRY010000279.1:0-4431 GCA_049602795.1 Bradymonadia bacterium | reverse complement strand
CTGTCATTCTGGTAGCGTTGCGTAGTTTATATGAGCGATGTGAATTGGAGGGGGTATGAAAACTCAACGTAATGCGCCTTGCCCTTGTGGTAGCGGAAAAAAGTATAAGCATTGTCATTTGGGCAGCGATCTCGATGGCCCTGGTACGCCTCATGCGAAGCCTGACCACTCCAAAGCGATCGCCGTGATCGCCGTGATTGGTTTAGCGGCATCGGCGGGCGCGACTTATATTGAAGACTTGGGTCTTGGGCTCACTGTAGCTGCCGCATCCGTGATTCTCGGTTGGGGATTTATTACGTTCTCCAACCCCCCCCCAAGAAATCCCGAGTCAGGCAATCCCGCCGGTTTGGACTTTGGTCGAAAAGATTAGCTCATCGAGCATCTCGAAGGCGTGGTCCAATTTCGGTGATGCCGAGATAGATTGCCAAACCGGAAATTGCGATCCAACACTCGGTCGCATAGAGCCGCCGTGTCACCATCTTTTCGAATGGAAATGAGTGGGCCGCCGCGAACAGGGGCCCGGTACCCTCGGGCGGGGTTACCACAAAAAACACCATGTAGCTCGCGTAACCAATTTGAACGAGGAAGTTGAAAATGATGACCCAATGGATGAGGCGCCATACCCATCCTGGTGAGAAAATGTTCACTGTACGACCTCCGGGTTATGTGACCCAACTATAGCGCGAACCGCGAGCAGACAGAAGGGGAGAACTTGCCACGCATCAGATTAGGTCAATACCTTGAGATGCTTCGGGAAGAGGACGCTTCGGTATGGTAGACCGGTTTTACGACCTTGATTTCTTAAAACGAGAACTGGAGGCATATGATGAGCCCACCAAAGGATAAACGATGAATGTTGAGCGGGCCGTCGTCAGGGCTCTCGTCGCGGAGTTGGGGCTTATGAAGACAGTTCTGACCCTTCTTCGACTGGGATGGAGTAAGCTGACGTATCACCCTTTCGCGCACCTTGAACAGGCTTGTAACGCTGATGAATCATTAGCCCGTGCCCATGTTCGAGACGCGCTGATCCTGTACCGGTCAATAGAACCGCTGGACCGTGGTAACCCGCTTATGACCTTCGAGCGAGTCATGTCCCAAGGTGCGCAGGCGTTTCTACGGGATGCAATTGGTGTTGTGGATGTGGAGCGATATCAAAGTGAATCTACAGAAGCGCGGCGTGCATGGGTGAAAGGTCTGCTCACGAGGTTTCCAAATGCTGAGGCGGATGTTTTGGAGACCTCCGATCGCAGAGTGAAGTTCTCAGTGAGTCGGTGTCGGTACGTTGAACTCGCCCAGGTAGCTGGGTATCCAATGGTCGCTAAAGCCTTCTGTGTTGGTGATCGAGCGTTTTTCGAGTCTCAGCCCGCCGGCATCTCATTTCAACGAGAAAAATCCATCGCTTCTGGTGCTGATCACTGCCCTTTCGAATTGGTGATGATTGACGAGACATCTGACCCGAGAAATTAGAACGGCAACGAGATTTACTCCGTCCCAAACAAACGCTTAAAATCCGCATCGCTCATTGCACGAATATGCTCCACATTCCGGCTGGGGATGTCCGAGGCGCCGGGAAAGTTTGCGATCCCGTCTTCAACGGTTGTCGCACAGAGGAAGTGTAAGGCAGGAAAAGGAGAACGATTTGTCCAGTTTGCCCGGTCGTGGTCCGACAACCCAGAGAACCGATACTCGGGATGGAAGTGAGCGAGTTGAACCGCATCAAGCAAACCCGACTGCTCAAGATTCTCTTCAAGTGCACAGCATACAGCCCAAAAGTCATCGAATGATTCAAGACCGTTTGTAATAATGATGAGCACGTTATTCTCCGAATATTCGGAGTCTAGCACTCGGTGAATAGCCTTTGGAATCTCATGCTCTAAGTCGTTGAGACTCACTTCAAAAATCTCAGGGATGTTTTTCTGGTTCTTTGCGAATGGGCATAAGTTCTCACCGACCACAATGTTTTGGATCCAGGTTTTCATGTCTTGGGTTGGTGTCACGTTAAGACCTTCCTCTCTGTGGCTTTATTCCTGAAAGTCGAAGACCGTCAATGTATCTTTTTCGGCTGAAGCTGTATCAATTTATTCCTTTAACTGCAGTGCGGATATGGCGTGTGTCAAAACTTTTCCAGAATTTTTCACACCGCAATAGGACTGAGACCGTACCCATGGGGTAGACTACTCAGGTGGGTGACGGGATTGCCCATGAGAATTAGACCACTAGGAGCACTTATGAGTAAGCGATGGTTTATCGGTGTACTATTCACAGTCACCACGATGTTTGTCGGGCATGCAGCAGCAACGGTTGTCAGCCCTCTAAGTTTCGACGAGCTTGTTAAATCAGCAGATATCGTTGCCCATGGCTTTGTTGTTGAGCAGTGGGCGGAAGCACCCGATGGACTTCCCGGTCTGATTTACACGTATACCTTGGTAGAGGTTGCTCAGACGCTGAAGGGGGAACCCGAAAAACGCATGACCTTGCGCCATATCGGGGGGGAGCTAGGCGGCTACTCTGTTCATCTCACTGGATCTCCAGAATTCGCGCTGGGGGCTGAAATCGTAGTTTTCGCGGGTCGAGACGATGTGGACAGTCCCTATGTAAGCGTTGGTTTGTCTCAGGGGGTATTTCAAGTGACCCGGACCGGCGAGACTCTAGCATTGTCTCGAAACCTTAGTGGTCTAACCTTCTACAACCCTGTTGTGCGGCCTTTCTCACGCGGCGCCATGCCCGACCGCCTACCGAATCTCTACAGCGAGGTGATTGATCGCTGGGCTGACCAAATCGAGAAGGGAGGGGAGTAGCACATGTTGAGTCGACGATTATTACTCGCAATGCTCATGATTGGATTCTTGCCGGCAGCCACTTCAGCTTTTGAACTCACTGGTTTTCGATGGACTCGAACCGTCCCATACGAAGTGAATACCTCCAGTTCTCAGGAATTGGGTAGAGAGACAACGCTGTCCGTCATTTCGGCAAGCTATGACGCCTGGCGCGCGCCCTCGTGCAGTGACTTTAGTTTCAGCTATCAGGGAGAAACAGAGGGAGATTTTCAGACTGGAGACCAGATTAATACCCTCGTATGGCGCTACAATGGGAGTACTTTTCCTCGGGAGTTGGGGGGCGCTTCAACGATCGGGGTGACTTTGAGTTCGGCGTATGGCGGACGGGCAATTGATGGTGACATTGTCTTCAACGGTATCGACCACCGATGGGTGGTGGGTGCCAATCGCTATGGAGAGGTGGATGCGCAATCGATCATTACCCACGAGGTTGGACATCAATTAGGGCTCGACCATTCACCGTATCAAAGTGCTACGATGTATGCGGCCTATCTCGGTGGAAATGGGGCTGCTTCTTTAAGCAATGACGATGTCGCTGGGGTGTGTGATCTTTACCCATCTGGGGCTCAAGTCGCCTGCAGCAATGATGACGATTGTCCAGGCAACGAAGTATGCAGTGGCGGTGCGTGCGTCCAAGGCGAAGTCCCTGATGGCGGAGGAATCGGTGCACCCTGTGGTCAGAACAACCCCTGTGATAATGGTTTATTCTGTGTCGTTGATCAGCGAGGTGCTGCGTTTTGCACCAGGCAATGCGGTGGTGGCTGTCCTATGGGATGGTCTTGCCAACAAGTGATGTTCGGTCAACAGCGGGCCAGTATTTGTCTTGAAGATGAGGACGACCCCGTTGGCGCGGGCTCATTTGGAGATCCTTGTAACGGTGGATATAACTGCAGTTCAGGTTTCTGCGTCAGTGATGGTGAGGGCTCATTCTGTTCCCAATCATGCCGAGATGAAGATGATTGCCCTCCAGGTGCTGAGTGCTATCCACTTTCGAATGGCGGTGGTGCCTGTGTACCGCAACAGGGGGAGCCAGAGCCCGAGCCCGAGCCAGAGCCCGAGCCGGAGCCCGAGCCAGACCCTGCTTTTGCCGATGCGGGCATGACTGGTATGAACAATGATGCTGGTACTGCTGGTGACAACGAGGGCGTTCTATTCGCTGATGATCCTGCGACTGCCTCAGCGGGCTGTAATGATGGTTGTGACCAGGGTGGTCAATCCCGAGAGCCCGTTTTGGGGCTTGCATTGGTCCTGACTGGTATAGTCGCTCGTCGCCGCAGGCGCTTTTACTCCTAATTTAGAAGTGGATACGTTTTGCGTAGTCGTTCTTTCACGTTGCTCAACTTCAGTTTTGTCTTGCACCGTTGACTCCCTAGCTTACCCGCCTGCGCCTTTTTACCGTACCGCCTCCGAATACTTGCCCTAACGCGTTTAACGCGTTTGCTGCTCGTAGGGTGGGAGGAGAGGAATTCAGGTCCACTACCCCCTTGAGCCATGAGCTTCTTGAAGAAGTCCGCAAGCCCAAAAGGGTCATATCCAGCTTCCTTTGAGATCTGCAATCCGACTTCATCTGCCTCCGTTTCATCTTCGCGACTAA
>JBMYRY010000278.1:0-4434 GCA_049602795.1 Bradymonadia bacterium | reverse complement strand
CACAGACGACACCGACCAGAGTGCCCCTGAGTGCATTTACATCCAAGGTGTTAAAGAAGTCATGAATGACTCTGATGCCATTGAGTTCATTCCCATGAACTGCTGCGGTCAAGCCAAAGACTGGCCCATCTCTACGCCCCCGTGCCACGAGCATTGGGACAAGCACATCCACCCCGAGCCCATCTGCAATGATCTCAATATTGACCCTTGAAATCTGACCCTTGGGGTAGTCTTCGGGAACAAAGTGGGTGGTACGATGTGCCTGTGGCTTCATGAGTCGTCCTTTGCACCGAATTTGAGATTAAACCGAGTCATGGGCTTGCCCGTTCTTCAACTCATCCAGAAGAGTCGCGTCTTCATCGAGCGATGCAAAGAGCTTCATTCTCAAGGCGCCCTTCGTGGTTAAGAGACTATTAGCCATCGAATCAATTGCTTTAACGGAGAGGACGGTCTGAATGTACGCTTCGACCAGATCGTCCAAGCCGAGTCCGAGTTGATTGAAGTCTCTTCGGTCCATGAGCAGCAGGCGATCGGTGTCGGCCATCCAATCTCCAGAGTCACTTTTTTTCGATAGGTTTGTGCCGAGGACTTCCCACGGGTCTTTCACATCTTCGATATTTCGTGGCAGTGGTAAAGGCGCTTGCCGGGAGTAAACCGCAACGGGCGTCATGCCTGTTTTGCCCGCACATACCGACATACGTAGGTCGGAAACGAAGATATGACCCAGTCGATTGGGAATCGTCCCGACATGGTAGAAACGACCGGCTCGTTCTGATGAACTCCATTCGTAATTACCGACCAAACTTTGGACCACAAACCGGTCGTAGGTATGCCTTAAGTCCATGAATGCGTCGAGATCAGTATCGGAGAGAATGGGATATACGCCTTGCCCCGCATTGCTATATGGGACTTTGATCACCGCGTGTCCTCCAAAGCGCGCAACCCACAAAGGTACCTCGTTCTTGGATACATCGGGAATGGTCTCGGGAATGGTGATTGAGAGCCCCTCATCAGCCATGATGCCATTCTGAATTTCGTAGGCCTTTGAGGCAATCAGCTTATTTCGACCACCTGCGAGGCAGCCAATGATTGGATTGAGAATTCGCGTACGAGTAAAGACGGGAATTCGATTCCAGGGACGCTGAGTCACATAGCGAAACGCCGCACGGATCGTGTGCCATGTCCCATTGCTGTCGCGGACTTCCAGAATGCCATCTGTGAAGCGACACGGTGCATCCGAAGCCCCGTCTGGCCAGGGGGCGAGGAAGACCTCTTCATCGGTTAAATCAGCGATGGCTGCTGCGTAGCCACTAGCCTCGACGTGATTTTTGTCATAAATCACCGCGAGTTTGCCCTTCACTTTATTCCCCCTTCTTGCGAGTTGAGGGAGAAAAGCGTTTTCAATAACCGTTCGATAGCCGCCGAGTTCATCATTTTCATCGAGCAAGGGCATCGATTTATTACCACTGGGGCAGGAATTTGTTTCAACTACGACTAGTCTTCGGTTGCCCGTTGCAGTCGTTGTGCACAGGAGGTCAGCGCCAGCCCATCTGAGGTGATGAGTAGGCTGCTCTAACAGGTCGAGGAGGAATTTAGGGCTGACTCGTGGATTTAGGTGACAGTAGCGATCAACGATACGTCGATTGCCCATACGCATGAAGAAGGACACCATTGGATGGATTTGGGCATTCAGCACACGAGGGTAGTAATGTCTGTGTGCGATGAAGCTCTCAGGCTTGACCGTTGTTGCATTCGTAACATTTAGGTGGGTTGAAGAAGCGGTCAATTGCATGGCGCCCCCCCGTAAACATTGGTGATGATCGACTTATCCATGGGTTTTGAGTTCATGGGAAGTAAATTCGTCATTGGGTCATGATCTAGAGTCTAAAATAAACGGGTACGACTCGTGTGAGTCCTAGTTTGAAGTCCCATTGAGCGCTACCTTCGTGTCGCGATTGAGTTCATAAGTTGTGGTGACTTTTTTCGACCTCAAATGCCAACCGATAAAGGCAAACAAACCCATATCTACCGCGTATTTTATCATCATCCTGTCTAGTTGATTTGGGTCGGGGGCCCCCCAAAAGGTTCTTCGTGCCCCGATCAAGATCGTGAGTTGAGATGATGTGTTCGCGACGTCAAATGCCAACTTATAAAGACAAACACACCTATATCTACCGCGTATTTTATCATCATCATGTTCAGTTGATTTGGGTAGGGACCACCCGAAAAGTCCTTTGAGGAGGACAGATCAAAAATAAATGCCACCGAGAAACTAAACACGATGGTCGTCCAAAGGAGATGCAGATACAGAGAGGTCTTAGGTAGCTTTGAGTGTTTAGACAAGAGGGTAGGCAGCCTAAGTGCGACGTAGAATGACAAGGCAGCAAGCATCATCTCAATGAGTTGCGGTCCATTGCTTGCGTGCTGCCCTGTAGATAGCCTGTAGGCGTGCAGACTTGCGACGATGGCAAAGCCGATGCGAATATACATGGTGTTTGTCTTCACGATCCGCCTTCACTTCGGAATATCAGGATCAAGCTAGCATAGGGGCGTCGCGAGTATGAACTTTTGTGTTTTTTCAGTGGGCGATCAATCTCTTGCCCATCTCAACCACATGAACGCTCTGTCGGAACCAACCAATATTGGCTCATTGAATGGCCACAAAACCATCGTAATCTCATGTTCTAAATTCGGTGGCAGATAAGACGAGGTGCATCGGTAGAGACGTCAAATCTCGGGGTATGAGGCTTGACCTATCGTGATGAAGTAGATTAAATCAACCAACATCTTCGCCCGTTGTCTCGAGCAATTAGAGCCGACGTAGGCATGAGGTGAGGCGTAGAATGAATTGGGGGGCATATGTCGGAAGCACAGAACGGGCAGCGCAGAGGCGCCGGCGGGACAGACGGGGGCATCGGCACCTTCTTTACGGGTCTAGCCATGATGATTTGTGGTGGTTATCTCTTTACGAACATGGTTCAAGTTCGAACAAGTTACTTCAGGCGCTATTCGCTATTCGATGGGGGGATTGATATCACTCCGTTTGGGATTACCTTGATTCCGTTTTGTTTTGGGGTTTTCTGGTTGTTCACAGATGGCAAGTCGAAGCTGGGTTGGTTTTTGACCTTGGGCAGTTGCCTCGCCATGTTTGTGGGGATCATCGCGAGTCTTGAAGTCCACGTCTACCGCACGAATTTATACCAATTGGGATTAACCTTAATTCTATTGATTGGTGGTTTGGGGTTGTTTGTACGCTCGCTGAAGGCGCAATAGAGCGAGCCTCATTGAGTTGAATGCCAAAGCGGGTACTTCAGCGCTGACACCATCGTATTGAGCATCGGGACATCAGTTCGAAGGGGAGCGAATGTCATCAAGTTAGTGATGGTTACGTCGCTTCTATCGAGCAGGTTCTTCGACCATGCTCAACGCCTCTGAGCACCCTGTGGCTCGAAACGCATCCGAGCACCAACTGAGGTTCCCAAGCTGATAAGATTGCATTTGAGATCAGTGGTGTAGACTTGGGGTCGTTTAAAATCGACCTTCGGCGCCCAAGACGGTTCGATAGAGCACCATACGAATCGCTGGCTCGGTCATCACCGGGGACACGTAAGTAAAGCTAAAGGGGGTCAGAGTGATCCCTAGGTAGGGCAGGGGGTGCCAACACAGTTCTACTGGTCTTAAGTCGAAGAATAGACCCAAGGTTCCTCGGTCGTTAAAGAGCGTGTCGTACTGTAATCTGGAGACCCCCAAGACCGCATTGGTACGCACAAAATCATTGGCTGACGCGTATTCCGCTCCAAGACCAAAATTGAGCGCACCAGCGCGCACTCGATCGCTGAGCTCCGTGCTGAGCCAATAATTTCGATCCACGTGCGCCAGGGCACGCCATTGGTTGAAGCGGTAGCCACCCCGAAAACCAAAACCAAAGGTACTCGCAACAACCGAGCGTTCTGGGGCATCGCTGAGGAGAGAGATATGAGACTCGGTTCGCACAAAAGTCTCGGCTTGAACTGTAGACGCGATACACACGGCGAACAACGAAATCAACGCGATGTGTCGCATTCGCTGCCGACGTCGAAGCGCGAGCGTGCCGAGTAAGAGTAGGGTGAGTATCAGTGGGGGCACGGTTGGTCCTTGGCGACAGCCGATCACTTCTTCTAAGTACGGACCGGTCTGTTCTTGCCGCGCTAAGGCAACCCAAGCAGAATCACAATAGTCGTTTTCAATCGTGCATCCTGGTCGGTGGTCAAGCCATTTTTCGAGGACCGTTCGCGTCGGCTGAACATTCCGCATGGCGACCGTGAGATTGACTGCGGCGATTAACTCGGCGCTTGCGGTGACTGCCGTCATCACGATGGGCAGGGTATCACCATCACAGCTATCCATATGAGCGGAGTGGGGTAGACCATCTCGTGCTTCGCTTAAGTGACCTTC
>JBMYRY010000277.1:0-4463 GCA_049602795.1 Bradymonadia bacterium | reverse complement strand
GTGCCTCGTAATATCCTATGTTGAAACCTTCATTAGTACATTCTTTAACAGTTTTCTCATGGCCTATGGTGTGCAGCTTTTGTTCTACGTATTCACACATGGTAGTGTTTGTTCCGGGCCATTTGTTTTTGTAGAGTCGATACGTGACTGAATCTAGTCGGGGCACCTCTACCACCAACTTCCCTCCCTCATTGAGAAGTCCGCGCGCCATCTCAAGTGATCTCATCGGATCATAGCAGTGCTCTAGAAAATGCCACATTGTGATCAAGTCGTAACTCTCGGCTTTAAGTTTCTCCTGTTCATAGAAAAAGCCGCAGTGGAAATCGATTTCATCAAACCTCGGAAAGTCAAAATCATCTTTGAAATCGACGCCACTCACTTCACAGCCGTACTTGTCTTTCAAGAACAGCAAGAACGTGCCCACAGCACACCCTACGTCTAGGACTCGAGACCCCTCATCCAAAGACACAAACTGCCTAATCAATTTTTCCTTGTCACGATCATGCTTGGACATGGCGTGCTCGTAGAGCGGCGTGAGCAGTCCCCAATCCTTTTTCTTCCGGTGTGCAATGTACTCGCTGTCATAAAAATCTTTGATTTGAGACGGTGCCACTCGTGGATTTTGAAACGCCAATCCACACTCATTACAGGTCACGTATCGAAACTCACCATCCTTACCGGTAAGGTCCTCTTCCCCGATCAAAAGAGTATCGTTGTTCTCGCTCCCGCAGAGATAGCACCCCACACCTTCAAATTCATAATGTGGAGGATTATTGAGCATCTCCATTTCAGTCATCATTACGCATACCTCATTATTAGTTTCAAATTGACCAGTAGCACCGCGATGCCCATCTCAACTCGTTTGCTCCGAATTGCCAGCCGCTCCTCTAAGATTTCGCGTGCTAAGAAAAAAAGCGAAACCACGGCTAACCATATCCAGGCGACATGTCCCGTTGCCTCACCAACCAGGTAGAGAATCAGAGGATATTTCAACAGAGATACGAAATGGATGAGGGGGCTTCGATGCAGGATCCGATAAAAAACGAGGCTACTCACAATCAATATTAAATTTAATGCTGAACCTTCGACTGATAAGACGAGTCCGACGACACTCAGATAGAGCACTCCTGTGAGAAGGGACAAGACTCCCAAAGGCGACGAACCATAGCGCTGGTACGCATCCGATCGCCGTGCACGATCGTGCTCAAAACAACACCAATCATCCAAAGCTCTGAAAAAGGTTAGACTCGAATACACGAACACGATCAGCAACCAATCTAGCGCTTTTGGCCCGTGACCCATAATGTAAAGAAAAACACCTAACCCGAACCACACTGGCGTGAGCATTCGCTCACGAAGCCAAAGGGTATACGGTGTGAACGCGTTCACCATTGAACCACCCCTTGGTTCCCGTCGACGGAGATGATGTCGTCCGTATGGATCAGCTTGGTGATATCTTTGAGCCCAACCACGGCTGGAATCCCAAATTCACGGGCTACGATCGCCCCATGTGACAACATGCCGCCTCTCTCAACAACCAATCCAGAAATCAAAGGGAACGCACAGATCCAACCGGGATCGGTCTGTTTAGTCACGAGGATATCCCCTTTTCTCAATTGGTCTATCTGATGAATTGACTCCAGAATCACAGCTCGTGCAGTCACGGTCCCGCCACACGCGGGCAACCCCGAATAGGAACGGTCCGTCAACGACATCGCCTCATCCGCTACCACATATTGATTTCGACAGTCTGTATTCGACGCATGAAACGTCTCTGGATACTCAGCAGACGATTGAATCTTCGCTTTCCGAAGCTTGACCAGAGATCTTAGATAAACCGCATCCACCGATTCTTGATTAAGGAGCCGCGAAACCTCGTCATATTCGAAATAGAGCACGTCCTTCAGATCGTCGATCACCTCCGCGCGCACGAGCTGACGTCCCAAAGCCAACGTAATCTTCTTGAAGTGCGCGTAGGCTCTTGCTTGCTGTAACCGCACACGCTCTCGGCATCCGATCGCAAATCGAGTGAAGCTGACCAGCGCCTTCAGCACACGTCCCTGAATCGAGCCAACGCCTCTCACAATCCGACGAAGCTCGGCTTCTTGCTCTTGAAACTTTCGTTCAAACTGAATCTGCGGATCGACGTCTTCAGCGCCGATGTACACCTTTAACATCGCCAGAAACGACGCCGGATCCTCCTGATAATTGTCACTCAAAAAAGTGAGTTCTCCAGAACAGCGAAAGCCCCAGTCATTGAGATAGGACCTCACCATTGCGTTCAGTTCTGCCAACTCGGGGTTGTCGCTCAATTCAGCGAAGACTCGTTCCGGTGATTCGTCGAACACTTCCCGAAGCCCTTGCCTCAAAACGAACTGCTTGATCTGCCACATCTCGTAGATCGGTTGGTTGCTCACTAGATTAGGAATAGATTGGATAAGCGTATTCTGCACGCCCGCTGCATTTTCCACTCCCAACCAGGTTAGGTAACGACCGAGAGCACCATGCGCAAGCATAGCGTAAAAGTCCGCAAACGACGCATTGACCCAATAGTTAAAGCGGATATCCAAAAAGTCATGAAACCCGGTTGCGAGATCTCGCTCGGTTGGTCGCTCAACAAAATGCGACACCCGAGCTTCGATCTTGGTCACGTAAGCTCGAAGCTTAAGTCCATGTCGCAACAAGCGCGACATGAACCGTCCTTGCTGAATCAGAGAGCCCACGGCATCTCGGGTCTCACTTTCACCTTGATAGCCCACGAAATCATCAAATGATTTCCCAAGTAACGCTCTAAATGGGGTGAGTGAGATGACGTTGTGAATATTCGTCATATTGTAATACATTCGGTCGCCCCACAGCCCGATTATATTGTAGAAGTCCGCCTCTTCCCTCCCGTCTAGTGAAACGCCAAGGGCTTGGCTTAAGGACTTGAAATATGAATAATATGCGCGCCTAGCGATGGAATAAAGCAGCGGACTTAACTTGTCCGGGTAATTCTCGTTTACATTGGTACTCGACCAATCGGTGCGTGCATTTAAAGTCGTCACCGGACGACTCTGTACGATGTGCAGTCGACCGGAAGCCCAGGTCCATTCAATGTCCTGATGCCTCCCAAAACATTTCAAGATCTCCTCAGACGCTGTTCGCAATGCATTCAGGAATGGCAAACTGGACTCGTTGTCGCAAGGTAAGGTCAATGAGTCAGGAGTCACTTCGCCTGAAACCAACTTTTCACAATGCCCCATCACGTACTCAATAAGCTGCTGGCGGGCGTTGAGTGGAGACGCCGTGAACATGACACCGGCATATTCCGGCTCAATCATCTCCTGAACAATGACCGCCATCTTCTCGAGTTTCTTCCCTTGGAGGGACGCATAGGTATTCGTTCTACTGTTCTCCAGGGAACGCCAACAGTTAAGAATCGCCTCTCTGATCAAATCAGGTCGATTCATCACCTTAAAGGAATCGAGTTGACCCGCAAACGATGCGTCCGAACCATCTTCGCCTACCGCGGAGGATCGAACCATTACCCAAGGCGAAGTGATGATGCTCTGGTTTTCCTCAACAAGCGATGTCAGATCCACGTCTCGACGTCCAAGAAAGGCTGCCGAGGTTAAAACGAAGCCCGGCGGCACAGGGAGCCCCCGACGATATAACACCATGAGGTTAAGCGCTTTTGCGCCAAGCCTGCTCTCATCTAAGTGGAAGTCAGTATCAGTCAGGGCAACGACGTACGTCACAAGCTCTCCTTCACTCGCAACATCTGGAGGGCCTTAGACAGAGATAAATGGATCGCAAAAGCCGCAACAAACAATTGAATGAATGTTGTCACGGGCAAGCCCTTATAGATTACAAACACAAGACACACCCCCAAGGTCGAGTCGCACTTGTCCATAATCACGAATAGCCAAGCCCGGTGTTCAGCCCGAGCTCCCGCACCAATACCTAATCGACGTTTCACAAATGAGTTCGGGAGTTCACAACACATATACGTTAAACCCAAAACCAACCCTAACGAGAAGCTGGAAAACACATCACTTCCAAAGAGGAAACCATTGAGCGCGACCTGACAACAAGCGGTCACCACCCCAACAAAGACAAAGCCTCTCCATGTTTTATTTGCACCGAAAAGTCTAGTCGAAACAGGTACCTTTAGTTCCGGCAGCCCATCGTATTTAACAACAAACATGTGCAAAACATTGCTCACAATAAGGGGAAGAAACAACTCGATGAACGCACTCATGACAACCCAAGCTCTCGCCCCAAACGCACACAGTTATTACCCACTTGGCTCAGAAAAGGGTACTGCGTGACTCGATGACCCAACAAATACAGGCTCATTCGAGTCACCACATATTTAGCCAAGGCGAACTTTAGGTAATATCGGGTTTCCTCCGGTGATTCATCGAGTTCATCTCCGACGAATACAATGAGATCATCCAAACTAAAATCCTCTGCGATGG
>JBMYRY010000276.1:0-4473 GCA_049602795.1 Bradymonadia bacterium | reverse complement strand
TTCGGGTTCGCCAGCGGCGGTCAGAGCACATCCCGAGTTCGGACCGATATCAAATTGGCTGTACTGATTGGTTGTTGGGGTAAGGACGCCATAGCTGTCGCGTCCCCAACATTGCAGTAAGTCTTCAGACGTTAGAGCGCAGGCGGCAGACCCGCCCATGGCGAGCGATTTGAAGCCTGCTTGAACTGGGGTTGGTGTGTCGAGAGGTACTTCGCCCCAGCACCGGAGGGTGCCATCATCTCGACGAATCCCGCAGGCCCATGCATCCCCAACAGCAATTGCGCTCAAGCGATCTTGCGGTGCCGGCATGAGGCTTGGCGTTGTGCCCCAGCACTGTGCGGTCTCATTCTGATCGAGCGCGCAAGCGTCACCACTACGACCGACGCTCACGTGAGTGAATAGACCATCCAGAGGCGGTGAAAGCGCTTCGGTGCTGCCCCAACATGTAATGAGTCCCATGATGTCGACCAGACAGTGGTCATCACCAGCGCCATTCAGGGTCTGCGCTTCGTTGGTTTCGGGCACATTCGCAACATCTCCAAAGCAACGTACCTGGCCCGCCGGATCGAGTACACACGTGTGGAAACCTGCAGCCGAAGATTTGTCGACCAGTAGACGACAACCGGGACCATAGTCTTCGTCCACTTGTCCGTCGCAATCGTTGTCAAGGTCGTCGCATTGTTCGGTTGTTGGTTGAATCGTTTGCGTTGCCTGACAATCAAGGGACGCTCCATCAGGTGCACATCGCAGAATACCTTCACTGCTGCATTCGCCAAGCCCTGTCTCGCACGGTTCATTCTTATCGGAGAAAGGATCGTCAATCAGACCGTTGCAGTCGTCATCGAGGTCGTTGCACAGTTCTGGACCAGGTGCTCTAGGAATGGCATTGCAGCGGACGTCATCGCCGGCTTCCGTACAGACTCTTCGTCCCTCCACTGCACAACTGTACTCGCCCTCGAAGCAGACGGTATTCAAAGTGGGGAAGGTTTCGTCGGTGCGACCATCGCAATCATTATCAATGCCATCGCAGAGTTCGTCTGCTGGTTCAGCGACCGGAATTGCGTCGCAGACGGTTGTTAATTGAGAATCGGCACATTGATAGGTGCCTGAGCCACGGCACGCCCCCCGTTCCGTATCGCAGAGCTGACCTAGGTTGACAAATGTTTCATCTATCCGTCCATCACAGTCGTTGTCCTCGCCATCACATCGTTCTGAAACCATGGGTAAGGGGGAGGCTGAGCAATAGACAGAGCCATCGTTACCGCAGGCAAGGGTACCCTGGCGATTGCATTCATTTGCGTCGAGTTCACACGCTTCGCCCACACCGAGTCCTTCGTCGACTAGCATGTCGCAGTCATTATCAAGACCGTCACAGATTTCATCGCCTTGAATTGCTGCTTGTCTTTGGCACACAAGCGATCCTTGGGCGTCACACTGAACGAAACCAGTGAATGTACAACTGCCTTCCGTTAGTTCACACTCAGCGCCGACACCTGGAAATGACTCGTCCGTTTGCCCATCACAGTCATCATCGACACCGTTACACTGCTCAATGGAGCTAAAGCCTGCTCGTGCATCGCAGCGGCTCAGACCCGACACCGAATCACAGATGACTCGCCCAGGACGCGCGCATGCGCCAATCCCGGTTGTACATGCCTCACCTAGATCGGGAAAGGTTTCATCTACTTGGCCATCACAATCGTT
Source organism: Bradymonadia bacterium (assembly GCA_049602795.1). Lineage (GTDB taxonomy): Bacteria > Myxococcota_A > Bradymonadia > UBA7976 > UBA1532 > JBMYRY01. The sequence goes on along the minus strand of JBMYRY010000276.1, from coordinate 2,769 downwards.
ATCGAGTTGATCGCAACGCTCGGGCTGAGACGTCACTGTTGGCATCGAATTTGGTACACATTCAAGTGCGTCTCCCACATCGTTGCAGGTGTATTGACCGCTGACGGCGCAAACACCAAGACCAACGGTGCATGCTTCGGCTTTGTCAATAAAGGCTTCATCCACGCGTCCGTCGCAATCATCGTCCTGCTCATTACATCGTTCGATGGTTGGTTCGGCACTCTCAACACTACAGATCAACGCTGTGCCCTCTAGATCGCAAACGAGCACGCCCACAAGCGTGCAATCTCCGTCGCCTGCCTCACACGGTGTGCCGATTGAGGCAAAATCTTCATCGATCAGACCGTCACAATCATTATCTTCACCGTCGCATGACTCCGGTACATCATCGATGACCAAAGGGATGCAGCGAGCTTCTTGTGTAGTGGGTTCACATTCAACAATGCCAGGTCTAATGCAGTCTTGGTCACCGCTGTCGCAAGGTAGCCCGAGTTCGAAGTCTTCATCGATGCGACCATCACAATCGTTGTCGCCCCCATCACACGTTTCAGAGCTGGGGTCGGATGCCTCAACATCGCAACTTGCCGAAGTCATTGAGTCACAGCGGATAATACCAGATGCCCGACACTGACCTACACCGGGCGTGCAGACTGATCCTACATTACCAAAGTCTTCATCACTGCGACCATCGCAGTCGTTGTCGATACCGTCACACTGTTCCTGATTTGGCGCGATCTCTTCCCCAACACAGACTGGGTCTCGTCCGGATCCGGCACATTGGATTGTTCCAAGAACTTCACAGGCACCTTGACCGTATACGCACACTTCGCCCAGTCGATTTGCGCAATCATTTGCTCGTCCGCCCTCTGCAGGACAATTTGGATCGTCGTTACACGGGTCTACTTCGTCGGGGTAGCCATCTCCATCCGCATCATTGACGTCTGATTCGAGTGCATCGATCACGCCGTCGCCATCCCGATCGCGCGGCGTGTATTCTCGAGCATCCGAATCAAAGTCTAATTCATTACCGTCAACCCGTCCGTCTCCATCAGAGTCAGCATTGAATGGGTCTAACCCCAAAATGATTTCGGTCTCCTCTGGCACATTGTCGCTATCGGCATCGACTGCGTCGAGTGGTTGGCATTGTCCGTAATTACAAAAATACGGGCGCGGGCATTCGAGACTATTAGTGCATTTGAATCTAGAGACGGCATCATCTCCGCTACAGGCTGGAAAGGATGTTGTGATGCTTAAAGCGACCAGCCAAGCCATCTGCGTAGATCTACGCATCTTCTTCGGACTTTTCATCGACTGTCGCCTCCGCCTGTATCTATAAGGTTCCATTTAACTCTGATGAATGGGCGAGTGCAAGTCGCACTGTATTGAAGTGAATATCTACGATGTCAGAGATCTTTGGCGCATAACCGCCGCCCATACAGATTGTTACGGGTAACTCGTTTTGCTTTGCCCAATCAAGAACAGTCTGGTCTCGGAGGAGCAGCCCATACTTACTCAAGGCAAGGTGACCGAGCTTGTCACCCATGAATGGATCTGCACCAGCCAGAAAAAAGACCATTTCCGGACGGTGAGCGAGGACCGATGTGAGAAGCCCATTTAAGGCAGTGAGATAATCTTCATCTTTACACCCTTTTTTGAGAGCAATGTCGATGCTGCTCTTTGCCTTACGGAATGGAAAGTTACTTTCACAATGCATCGAAGTCGTCATCACGTCTGGGGCTGAGGCAAAGAGGGTAGCGGTGCCATCGCCTTGATGTACGTCGAGGTCAATTACGGCAAAGCGATCTAGACCTTCTTTCTGAAGGTGATGTATGGCGATTGCGATGTCGTTGAATACACAGAACCCAGATCCAAAATCGGCATGAGCATGGTGGGTTCCACCTGCGAGATTAACGGAAACACCATCCTCTAGCGCTGAAGTTGCGGCAGCGTTGGTCGCACCGGCTGAGCGTCTTGAGCGTTCCACGAGACTCTGCGACCACGGAAAGCCAATTCGGCGTTGTTCAGATGGACTTAGGCGCCCATCGAACACACGCGCAACATAGTCTGGGGTATGGACGCTCTCTATTAGCTCTCTATCGATCGCCGGTGCGGTCAAGATATTCGCTTCAGGGAGTTCAGAACGTACGCGGTCGGCGAGCAAACGATACTTGAGCATCGGGAATCGATGGTTCTCAGGGAGTTGGAGTTCAAACAAAGTAGAGTCGAATACTTTCATCAGTGGCATAGTGTCTTATCTTTTGTACCGAGAGCAAGTTCAACTTCGGGGTTCGGAGTACTTGCGACTTTCGTGACTTCGTGCACTACTTGTATCGTTGGTTTTCCAGTGTCGAAGGTGAGGACGGATATGACCGAAGCGTTGTGGCTTGAGAGCAAGAGCGCCCAACTCCATCAATTGATACTCGTCTCTGAAGCGGGTCGCAAAGTAATGTTGGAGCAACTCGGTCCGCTCAGCGTGTTGCCAGACCCGTGGCGCGGGCAGTTCGTGTTCGTTGATCGGACCACAGCGAATAATCCACTTCTATCGACAATGAAACCAACGGGCACCAAAACGAAGGTGAGCGGTCTATCCAATGACTTGTGGTGGCGCCCTCACACATTCTCTCCGGAGGGTAAGCGTCTGCTTGCGCTTGGTAGTGATGGGAGTGGTCGACTCATGGGGCTTGCTGTCTTGAGCGCCGAGATGCCCGACACCTTCGAACTCATTAATGAGACGTGCCTTAAAGCGAACCAAACACTGCATGCGCCTCA
>JBMYRY010000275.1:0-4487 GCA_049602795.1 Bradymonadia bacterium | reverse complement strand
AAACTCTGAGAGATCGATTTGCAGATTGGGACGAGTTTAAGCAACACCGAGCGAGGACATTAAAAGCAGAGGCAGGGTTGTTTGAGCGAGTGTATCTGACCGACGACGGCACGTTGGAAAATTACCGCAAGTATGCGCTCACATATTCGGACCACATGACCCCTAAATTAATCAGCGAGGTCACTAAACGGGAGCTTGCCGAGGCATCGGTCACCGATGAGTTGGAGATGTGGTCAGCCCTTGAGGCTCGATATCCATTCGCTTGGGCCAAAGCACTGAATAAAGAGGCAAAGCGTGGCGTTGTGTTGTTCAAGATCCAGCAGGCTGTGCGCGCGAACACAAAATATGCCTTCAATCAGTTAAGTGCGGAATATGCCGAGGCGCCCCAAGCATTGAAGTATGAAATCACCAATGCCGAGTGCACCTGGATCTTGGATCAAATTCGGCTGTTGTCGGATACCCGTCAACCCATTAAAGGTGAACAAGCGATTTATCTGATGCGACGGATGCGTATGTCTCAGGACTGTGTAGATAGGGTACAGTCGGCTTCGACAAAATTAGTCGAATCTGCTGCGACAGCGGGTCTTTGGTTGAATCGTATTTTACGTCGCGTCGGTGAGTCGACGAATCGCCCGTCGCTTGCAGTGATGGGACGTGTAGATGAGGCATCAGAGGTCTGGAGGACCGCACAATCGAGCAATCGAGTTGAAGCAGTTCAAACCGTAATCGATTGGTATCCCGACTTGGCAACTGCCGCGGAGGCGGACAGGCAGCTTGTTAAGCTTGCGGAACTCGCGTCGAAGCGAGAATCTCGAATGAAGGTCAGGGTGCATGCGACTCAATCTCGACGGCGCAATCGACAGATGAGCTTGCTCTCATTGCAAGACCGCTTTCACGGTCAGGTTGAAGTCACAAAACAAAACCTCCGACTCTCGTATGATAACAGCGCTCAAGAGCCATCCGTTGTGGTTAGTGTGAAGCCGTCAACTGTGAATTATGCTTGGTTCGGCGGACGGTTAGCTACCCCTAAGGATGTGGAATCTTTCCGCTCGATGTGGATCGAATACAAACGCTATTACTCGATTTACGACCGAACCCTTAAGGCAGGTGTCGTTACGAAGCGTAAGCGTCGCCTCCGGTGGAAGGAATTTAACGATTTAGACCGACTTGTAGAACAATTAGGACAGGCGACTCGCAATGCGACTTTGGATTTGGTGAGTGCAGTCTCCAAGGCGTTAACGCGCCGCTCTATTGGGACTAAAGTATTCTATTTCGGTACACCTGAGTCGGACTTTCTCTTCTCAGACTGCAGACAGTCAGATTCACTTGCGAAGCAGGCATGCCAACGAAAGATCCTCTCAAGCTTTCAGCGAAAGCCGCTTGATACCATCAGCCAACAGCTCGGTATTCTCCCGATTTCAGAGTCTAAGGGTACATCCTTGGGGGCTCAGTTTGCTCAGCTTGGCATGACCTCGCTTCCGATTGAGGCGTTAGACGGAGATGGACCTCATGGTGCGCGGACTTTTGAGGTGCTGTACAGCCACACAAAGCCAGCTGAATTAAAACCCCCTGATTTTGAGTGGTCGCCTGAACTTGTCTGGCATTGGGCGGACGAACAGGAATCTGCAAGCGCTTCCAAAGCCGATGCTGCAACTGCCGAGTCAACGACTTCCGAACAGTCAGATGGGCTCATTAACGGCACACTCAAGGTCTTTTCTAGTAAGACCGGTGAGGTGGGGGTAGTAACGAGCGAACAGACAAAATCTAAGGTGCTTTACTTACCGGGCGACAATACTCGCTGGCGATTGGTTTCCACGATACCAGACTCCAACTCGCGCACCGTGCTTTATGCCAGCGTGGTGATGGCGGAGGAAATGAAGGTGATCAGAGTGGTGTTTCCGGACATGACCATGGATTGGCACTTGGGCGGTAAAGTCTGGCGTACATCTAGAACGATACAGGGCGTCTCTGATGTGCCAACGGACCCGTCGGTTTTAAGTTTGCCATCAGCAGGACAAGTGTGGGGACTTCCCAATCGAATGGGCGTCGCTATCATGGCCGATCCGAAAGACGGCGTTTGGCGAACATTTAATGGTGGCATTAGCTGGGTACACTCGGAGAAAGGTCGGCGCTTTAGCCAACTGAGAGGGTACTACCGGCACAATGCGATGATCTGTGCACACGTAACGGTTGTAGATTCAAATGTGACCGGGGTGGAATGTTCGTCCGATGATGGCTTGAGCTGGCAGCGGTTACTTACGGGAACACAACCGATTCGTCTTGTACAGCGAGGGGATGAGATGGTGGTGATGTATGGCAACCGAGCCTTGCGACTGGCGTATCTAATTGATGAGGGCAAAATACGACGTGACCTATTGTTCGTGGGTCATGATCAGCGATTATCACAGACGGGGCAATGGTTCGGTAATGTACTCAAGGATAGAGTGTCCAAGTCCAAAGACAGATTACTTGTGTCTCATCCATTGGTCCCACCCGTGTCACAGCCGCCTGGAGAGCCAAAGCCGCCGGTTCAAGGGTTGAGCATGAAGAGAGTCTCGGCAGAATTATTCGACCAAAACCCCGAAGTTAAGTTGGATTCATCTCACTGGCGATACGCCATATTGGGTCCCGTCAACAACGCGCCTGTGTCTGATTAGGTGGTAGGAATGGATCACAAGGTTAGTGTAGTGATTCCGACCTACAACCGTCGTGACGCATTGATGAGGGCGATTGCATCGGTACAGGCTCAATCATATCCGATTGCGGAGTTGATTGTTGTTGATGATGGGTCTGATGATGGGACCGAATACGCCGTAAATGCGCTCAATGGTGTGCGCTACATGTATCAGGAGAACCAAGGTGTCAGTGCTGCCAGAAATCTTGGAATAGGAGCGTGTTCTAGTCCTTTCATTGCCTTCTTAGATTCTGATGATACGTGGTTGCCAACGAAGCTCGAAGCGCAGTTCAATGTACTTGAGCAAACGGGCTTACGGTTCTGTCATACGGAAGAGATTTGGATTCGGAATGGCATTCGGGTTAATCAAAAACTTAAGCATCGAAAGGCTGGGGGCGATCAGTTTGAACGGTCCATTGAATTATGCTGCATCTCGCCATCGAGCGTCCTGATTGCCCGTGAAATCTTTGACACATATGGTGTGTTCGATGAGTCATTACCGGCTTGCGAAGATTATGACCTCTGGCTGAGGATTTGCGCCTTCGAGCACATTGCATTTGTGGAGACACCCCAGATTCATAAGTACGGGGGACATGATGACCAATTGAGCCGCGCCTTTCCAGCTATGGACCGATTTAGACTTCAAGCCTTGGAGAAGTTGTTGATCGCTAACTCGATATCCGAGACCCAACGCGGGCTTGTTTTGGAGAACATGCGAACTCGGATAGATGTCCTCTGGATGGGCGCCATGAAACGAGATAATCTCCCCTTAATCGCAGATTTATCTGCTCTGAAAAAACGCTGGGCTCTAGATCATGTTGACTGAATCACTACCTGGACAGCCGGTCGTCTGTTGGGCGGTCGCAACGCCCCCCGAACTCAAAGCAATCCGGGCGCTTCGCGACCTAAATGTCCAGATTCGAAAGACGCCTTTTGCGATCTACACGCATCGTGAGCGCCATGAATGGGTGATTTGCACGGGAGTGGGCACTGTAGCCATGTCAATGGGTATTGGTTATCTGAGTGGGATGATGTTCGAAAAGGACACGTGCGTTTGGGCAAATGTTGGGGTTGCCGGTGCGAGAGACAAGAGCATTGGTAGCGTTTGGGGGGTGCATAAAATTGAATCGCCCGGAGGAACAAAACGTCTTTATCCGGGTACCGTTCCGCTAAAGGGTCTTAAGACAGCAGCATGTCGCACGGTCAATGCCGTAGAGAGTGAGTATCCTGAGTCAGTCCTCTATGATATGGAGGCATTTGCGTTTATGTCTTCGGTGAGTCGATTGGTCCATATCGATGGGTTAGCGCTCATTAAAGTCGTCAGTGATAACCGTCATCAGAGTGTAGACAACGTAACAGGACGAATGATTAAAGACCTATTGCTCAATGCAGAATCTGAACTTCAAATCGTAGCCGGAACATTGATGGAGCAAGCCGTTGAACGTCATCAAAGAGAGCAGTTACCGCTAAATTGGGTGGAGGCATCTAGTGTATTCAACTTCACAGTTGCTGAGCAGATCCGGTTGCGGAAATTGTTGAGACGCTGGTCGATACTTCGACCGGGTCATGACCTGCTCAGTCTCATGCGGGACAGTTCTAAGGACACCGTTCTAGATATGCTGGAAGAGGTCTTAGATGATGTACCAGTCGAGGTGACGTATGATTGAGGTTGTGTATGTTGAGCACCGTCTTCGAGAGCACCCCCGTGTGCGCTCGATTTTGAAACGCTTTCATCGCGCGACGGTGGTTGATGTTGAGCACTATGGTGAAGTCTTCAACGTCGATGCAAATGGATACCCGACCAGTACGACTC
>JBMYRY010000274.1:0-4499 GCA_049602795.1 Bradymonadia bacterium | reverse complement strand
CAGATTTTGGTTGCGAGTGATACTGCAAGCCCCGGTTTGCTGACCCGTATCGGTAGCGAGATTCGCCGCCCGGGATATCATGAGGTCGTACATGACCCAAACACCCCCTTTTCAATCGCAGCAAAGGTGACTGTCACTCGTCCCAATTATCGGGGGGAGGAGAGCCAGGAGCATTTTCCAGAAAGATGCTTAGAATTCCAGAACCGTTGTCACCGGCAGCCAGGCTTCAATCGTTGTACCCGTGAAGCCAGGGGAATCAAATCCGTGTCACGTCGTGAAAATGCTCTCAGACGGTGTGACAGAAATTTCAAGACCTGCACTCAAGTGTGCGTGACCGTACAGAAGGCATACACTGTGCACCGTCTTGCCGAGTCTTGTATTGCTGAGGTGCAAATGGAAATCTATCGGATGACCGACAAAGAAGGCGAAGCGGTTGGAAAAGGGGCAGGTCTGCACTTAGGTGCTCCGACCTTCAATGGTGAGAGCAGGAGCGTTCTTTCTCAGAAAGAACGTCTGCCTACAGCAGTGGGAGCTGAGAAAGTTTGCCGTCGGGCTTTCGGTAATGCCATCGCCAAAATGGGACCGTGGTTTAATCCTTCCAAGATCCAGACGCGGCTGGTATTCGCCGATCTGGAACCTGAGGCGTATCAGGGGGCACTTTTGGACCTTCAGTTTGGGAGATTTGAGCGTGCCCATACACAACTCGATGAATCCTTTGCTCAGGCGAATGAACTTGGGTTACACGGTGAAGATGTCGGATGGATTCATCACGCTAAGGCAGCGACGTACTTCCTCCAAAACCGAACTGAGAAATGTCGAGAGCAATTGCAACTGGCAGCTCGTTTAAACCCGGAGTTGGTGGAGTCGTTCAGTGAACGATATCGGATGGATACACCGCTGTCGTGCTATCGCCAACTGATGCAGGAGTGTGCACGTGTTGAAGAGAAATAGGGTGGAACGCCGAGTACTACCACTGTGTATCATTGCATGCTTGTTCCACTTTGGTTGTATGCGACAGGTGAAAGATGGTCCGATTGAGCGGATGGGAGAATCTCGCCCATCTTGGCTCAAGGCTCCTTCGGGCAGATGTTCGGTAGGATTTCGATGTGTAGTTGTCCAAGGGCAGGCGGTTGATCTTACGGATGCCCGCATGAGTGCTCGCGGAAAGGGTGTAACAGAACTGGCGGCGGAACTCGCAGTTAAGATAAGTAGTCGACTTGTGGTCGATGAGCGTCAACGGGTCTCGGATGGTGTGTCTAGCGAAAGAACGGAACTGCACCAGGCTCTTGAGTCACGTGTCAAAGGTCAACTCACCGGGATTAGGACGCTCGGCGAGTACTGGGAGCGAGACGTAACTTACACCAGTCAAGGTGCGCAAATGACCTATCGGGCTTGGCTTACCGTCGGCGTACCTGTCGTTGTTCTCAATGCGCTCAAAACCGATGCCGCCGCCCGTACTCAAGTTTTTGCCTCGGATGCTGAGTTGCTGTTACGGGACGTACGCAAGCTTACGGAGCAACGTGGATTGAAAAGTGCGAAAGCAAAACGCCTGCTCTCCCGAGCAAGGGAGCTTGTTGATCGACAGAATCTCCTAATTATTGATACTCCCGAGGGGGCGAGCAAGCTCGATGAGGCATTGCGGCGTTTGCATGAAGGTATCAATGTGAAAGTCTTAGGACGCCGCCGGGTGGGCGATCGGGCGATAAGACTTAGACTAAAAGTGAGTTTGTTTAAAGCCGCCCTTCGAGGGGAGCGAATTGACGCTGCTGTGGCGAGTAATGGGCAAGTGCCTCAAATTGATATGATTCTGGATAAAGCTGGGACCGCTGAACTTACGCTGAACGACGTGCGAGGGATGAAACCGATCGTGTTGACCCTCACAGTGGGAAAACATAAGTCTCTTCGGAAGGAAATTACCGTCGCCCCAGAGTTGACACAATTGCCAGTTGACCTCCACTTGACGGTTAACGGGAGGCGGCTCGATAGGGAATTCCCGGCCTCTGTCAAAAGGACCATTTTGGAGAAATTTAAGCATCTGGTTGAGTGTAGGCGAACACGCAAGCGTTGCTTGCGACTCGACGTGGATATTCGTGCGAGACCTCTAGGAAATCCAACAGTGCGTCAGGTTCATCAGATGCGTGGGGAGATTAAGGTGAAGCTCCAGTCTCCATTTGATCGCCCGGCATACACGGTTGAAAAGTCTTTGGTTGGCCTTGGGTCATCAACTCCCGCAGCGTCTCGTGATTTCGAAAGGCGCATGTTGGTCGAAGTCGAGGAGATTTTTGGGAACGTCATTCACGTTCTTTAGTTTTGGGCTCGAGTATAGCCCAACATGGCTTTTTGGGTGGGTTTCATCTCGAGACTGACAGCCTCAGTTGAGCGCGTCAGAGGTTAACGGCAGCGGGACGTTCATTACGCTTCTTGTTACGATGTAGACTTCGCTTGGCTCACGGCTGTTGACTCACGGGAAGTGCGGGACCCGACTAAGGTCTTACTGACTTGCCGTCTTTAGAGTGCTCTTTCTTGGAGTTGAGGTTCCACGGCTTGAGTATTGCTTGTTTGGGCTAGTATCGTATCGATCACGCGTCGAGCAACGTAGTCATAGCCAACAAATGAAAGATGGATACCATCTCCAGCCCGTACTTTTCTACGTTTTTTACCGACCTTGAGATAACTCGTAAATTGTCCGTCTGGAGAGAGGATCTTGTCCATTGGGATATATTGCCCGCACTCAGATCGGTTGAGTTCTTCTCGATAGAGTTGATTCATCTTGACGATCTTTTCGTTGAAAGATTCTGAACGCATGGTTGGTAACCCAATCCAGAACACCGAGCGATTACCACTCTTGCACATCATCTCCAATACCTTGACGACGCGTTTGCGATAGTGCTCGAACCATGCCTTTGTACCGTATCGATAGCTCTTGCGGTTCACTGAGACCGGTTGAGTGTCGTTTGTCCCAAAAATTGCAACGACGACATCATATTCTTTCTCCGCAAGTAGGGCGTTCAGAGTCTTAGGCCAATCGAAATAATCGGGACGAGATAATCCGGTGGAGGCCTTCCACTTTAACTTTGGGTTTGGGAAACCATGTTCCTTTCGAAGTAAGCGTTTGAGACGAGGACCCACACCCCCCATTAGACTGTCCCCCACAATAAGGACGTTGGGCTTTCGCTCCTCGTTCATCGAAAGCTGTGAGCGTTCACTTCTCGGTTCGACATTGTTGATTTTGGATGGCGTCGAAGGCTTTTTCTCTGACGGCCTTTCGATGTTCTTCGAAAATTGAGAACTCACTGCGGCTCTCAACTTCGCCGCCTGGTTGGAGTTAACAGAGCGTTTAGGTACAATTTGAAGCTGGGCGGGTTTCATTGGCTGGTAGGTGAGCACGTCGTACTGCACTGTGCCAAAGGTATTTGCGATGAAGTGTGACTGGTTTTCCGGTCTTGGCTTGTGGATGTTGGACGCTATTTTTGGGGGTGTTGGAACGGGCTTTCGGGCTCTGTGCATGGTTGGAGTCGCGTTTCGTACCGTAACCCGAAATCGCGTTTCTTTCTTGAAGATGGTGGAGAAGGACTGACTGCGCCATTCGTCCACTTTTACCCGCAAGTTTGCCTGAGGTTGGTTGATATGTAAGTGTTTGGCGACCATGTCAATCGACTGTGTTGCACTTAATGCATATTCGCGGGCAGCACCGAACTCCATGCGGTCTGCCCATTCGACAAGCACCTGAGAGTTGACGAGCGCACCACCAATAAGACTCAGGAGCGAAATGATGATGCTATCGCGTATGGTATAGTTGGTAGTCACTACTGTTCATCAACCTTGTTGGAAGCAGGTACTCTGCAGGCCTTATGAGCCCATGTCCGACCGTCAGTTGTTGTACAATAAGTGAAGGCGTAACTCAACGGGGGAGTTCGACTTTTTATGATGGGGAACTCCATTCGCTCCGTATGCGCCGATGGTAGATGAGGCGACGTGTACAACGGGTTGAGGATTCTTTCCTTAGAGGGCTTGCGGGCGTCTAGTTTGACGTGTAAGAGATGGGACGGTTTTGGCTGTAATCGATGGGTTAAATTCTTGAGTGTAAAACGCTTTACATCTAGGCTCGCCATCGTTGCGTGTTGTGGTTTTTTCTTCGAGTTTGCTCACGCCAATGAAGAAGACCTGTGTGTGACGACAAGGGATGGGGTTGTCCATATTTCGAGCGCATCGACGCCCGGTACGTCTTGTAGAAAACGCTTTATTCAACCGAGAAACAAATCGGACGCACAAAAAGAATCACTGGAGTTGTTGACACTTCAAACACCGCTGGCACGCTTTAGTACTGCAGACAAGTCAGGCGCATTGTCAGAGAATGAAAATTCTCCCTTGTCTGGGTCAGCGGGCGCCGCTCTAGAGATTTGGATGCGATTAAATGAGCGAGCCACGGATGCGGCCCATGAACCATTCGTGGTGATTCAATACGGCCGTGACAACACCGTCCGCAATCGCAGCGACCG
>JBMYRY010000273.1:0-4503 GCA_049602795.1 Bradymonadia bacterium | reverse complement strand
GAAACACCTCTGGGGTGAATGGAAGTCTCCCCTCGCCGCCGTCGCGTTTGGTCGTATGCCCAACCACTGGGGTTTAGGCATTATGGCGAATGCAGGACAGTGCATCGACTGTGATTTTGGTGATGCTGTTGATCGATTAATGGGCACTATTCTACTATTTGACACCTACCTTGCAATTGGGTGGGATTTCGCAGATGAAGGCGCAGTAGGCTTCTCTGGTGACCAGACCTTTCAAAATCAACCGTACGGCCAACCATTCGATCTGGACCAGCGTGATGACATCTCGCAATACACCATCGCCGTTTTCCGCCGACCAGTATCGAGAAAAGAAAAACAGATACGGCGAAGAAAGCTATACGAAAAACATGAAATGGCCTTCGACTGGGGTCTCTCTAATGTGATTCGATCACAAACATTGGAAAGTGGGTACAACCTTGACGGTCTCAGTGCGGGACAGCCTTTGGAATACCAGCTTTTCCGTGTAGATGGATTTACCTACAGCCCAGACTTGTGGCTTGACATAAACTGGGTACCAGATGCAACCACGACATATCGACTTCAGCTCGAAGTCGTGGGTGTCTTTGGCACCGTTGAAGAGGTGCCCCAACTTTTCGACCAAAGCCGAGTAATTTGCCCAGACGGCACAGACCCAGCAAATGGCGGTTGCGATGGCGAAGCAATCGAACAGAGACAAAGAGATGTCAACCGGTTCGGATATGCTCTGGAATTCGACGCCACGAGTGGCGCATTCGAATGGGGTTTTCACCATGGGATGGCTAGTGGAGACGAAAACGAAGGGTTCGGTTATCTCAGAAACTCTGAAATTCAGAGCGGCGGTACGCAAGGCAACGTACCGGATCAAAGTTTAACCGCATTTCGCTTTGATCGTGACTATCATGTGGACCTGATTTTGTTTCGCGAATTGATCGGTGGCGTCACCAATGCCATGTATTTTAAGCCATATCTTGGCTACCGCTTTATCGACCAAACCAGTGAAAAATGGGGCTTTAAGCTCTCAGCACTGTACGGTCACGCCCTTGAGGCAGAGGCGACGCCAGGCGACGACCCATCTCTCGGAGTCGAACTCGACCTTGAGGTCTACATCCACGAAATCGACCGATTTCAGCTCCGATTCATGTACGGTCTGCTTCTCCCAATGTCGGCTTTTGATCGCCTAAACGAAAACGGGGTGGTGGTCGCAGAGCCAGAGACTGCACAAACGCTACAAGCACTAATTGGAATCGAATTCTAATGAGTAATGACAAGAGACAGCAAACCGGACAAAGCATGTGGGGTGGGAGATTCTCTGAGTCAACGGATGATTTCGTAGCTCGCCTAAATGCGTCCGTCGGTTTTGACCAACGCCTGTACAATCAAGATATTCGCGGTTCAATCGCCCATGCCAAAATGCTGAAGGCTCAGGGTATCATTACGGATGAAGAGTGTGCCGCAATCTGCAACGGTTTGAGCGAGATCGAAGAGGAAATCAAGTCGGGTCAGTTTGAGTGGAGCAATGGCTTGGAAGATGTGCACATGAACATTGAACATGCGCTCACGCAACGCATCGGTGATGCCGGCGGCAAACTCCACACCGCCAGAAGTCGAAACGACCAGGTAGCCACTGACCTAAGGCTATGGGTACGCGATGAATGTGATGGCATCGCGGCTCAACTGCTCGCGCTAATGAATGCACTGGTAGCCTTAGCAGAGAAGCACACCGACACCGTCCTCCCCGGATACACGCATCTGCAACGAGCCCAGCCCATCGTGTTTGGCCATCATCTCTTAGCATATGCAGAAATGTTCTATCGTGACCGAAGCAGACTACTTGACTGCCGAAGCCGCACCAATGAATCGCCACTTGGTTCAGCTGCGCTGGCGGGTACGCCCTTTGAGATTGATCGGCAAATGACCGCTACATCTTTGGGCTTCACGCACCCCATGCGCAACAGCCTAGATGCGGTCGCATCGCGGGACTTCGTCATTGAACTCGCAGGCGTACTCTCAATCATGATGAGCCACTTATCGAGACTGAGCGAAGAGTTGGTGAACTGGTCAAGCCAAGAGTTCAACTTTATTGAGTTGTCGGATGCCTTCTCAACGGGGTCGAGCATCATGCCACAGAAGAAAAACCCTGATATTCCAGAGTTAATCAGAGGTAAATCTGGTCGAGTATTTGGGCATTTGCAAGCGCTGCTTACGCTGGTTAAGGGGCTGCCTCTTGCCTACAACAAAGATCTGCAAGAAGACAAAGAAGCCATCTTTGACGCGGTAGACACGAGTCGTGATTGTCTCACCGCGATGACTCGGCTTCTTCCGGACTGTACGGTGAATGTTTCCGTAATGCGAAATGCCTGTGATCGAGGCTTTGTCACCGCTACCGATGTCGCAGATTATCTCGCATCCCGTGGGCTTCCGTTCCGAGAGGCTCATCATGTGGTAGGGCAACTCGTTGGATGGTGCATCCAAACACAACGAACCCTTAACACACTTACGCTCACCGAATTTAAACAGTTTCACGCCATTTTTGAGGCTGATATCTGTGAAGTCGTTCAAGTCGAGTCAAGTGTGAGTGCCCGACGAAGTTTCGGTGGTACCGCACCAAGTCGAGTGAGATCAGCCATCACCGAGTTTAGACAGCGCCTCGCAGATCTAACATAGCGTGTCAGTCGCATTGAGCTTACGCCACATCAAAATCCTAGCTTTACTGTCGGTCATTGTCTTGATTGCATGTGGACAAAAGCGCCCACTGAGGCTCAGACTAGCCCATCCATCACCATCGCGCGTACTTACAACCCCATCTCATTTCAAAGTCTTGATCAACTCGACGAGCGATACACCGATGCTGCTATGGGCAAACACCGAATCTGCGTTTAGCGCGTCTGAACTGCCCTCCGCCCAGAGATGGATCCACCTAAAGCACAACGGGAAGAATCGCCAAATTCGACTCGCCTATCGCCATAACGATTCAATCGGTCCACTCAGCCCGATCTACACGCTTCGAGCGGCTAAACCAGAAGCCCAGGTCAAGGTATCCTGTATTGTTTCGACCGAAGAGACGAGAGTGACAGCAAGATGGTTCCCACCTGATGCCTCAACCGCGAGTGTGGTGACCATCCGGTCTGGAAACCAGACCTTAGCACTGATTAATCCGCAGAAAAGCGAATTACGAATCACCGGTGCATACGACCGCTTGTCGGCTATCTACGAAGACCATAGGTATCAGACTGCCCCCTGGCAGGTTAAGTGTGAACATTGAGGGGCAAGGCGTGACTCAGCGCTTACGACGATTTCGAAGCCATGCTGGTACCGCGTGACTATCAATCTCCACCGACTCATCAACCGTATTTTGGAAGAAGTTCTCATCGAGATGGTCCGTGCCCATTTGACGAGACCCGCCGTTACGCGTAATGGCCGGCGCCTGCAGATCATTCATATCTAGACCGGGTCGCTGTCCAAGGGCACCCGTGGCTCTCGGTGGTAAAGAGCGATTTGTCGCTGTTCTCGGACCGGCTATACCCGCTGGGGCGATCGACTGAGAGCGTGGGCCAACAGAACGAGTCATTCGACCACCAGGACCACGAGTGACGCGTGGCTCATCATCATAGTGGCTCGCTGCAGGTCGCGTTTTGGGCGTTTGATGAACAGCGACTTCTTGAGTTCGCTTAAGGTCTTCTGCCTGAGCGCGTATGTCGGTGGTAGCACGCCCAACATTTGGCATTTCCGATGCTGTATCGATGACCTGATAGCCCGGTACCGTTTGTCGCTCGGTAAATCGACTCGTCACCTGCTTCGCTCTATCTTCAAATCCGGTGGCAATAACGGTAATTCGAATCTCATCGCTGATACTTTCGTCTATGACGGCACCAAAGATCAGATTCACGTCTTCATGCGCGGCGTCTTCAACCAAGCTTGCGGCTTCTTCAATCTCAGTAATCTTGAGGTCGAGTCCACCCGTGAAGTTGATCAAAATCCCAGTTGCACCCTCAATAGAAATGTCGTCGAGTAATGGCGATGAGATTGCTCTCTGAGCAGCCGTCAATGCTCGACCCTCGCCTGATGCACGCCCCGCGCCCATTAACGCGACGCCCTTACGACCCATGATGGTCCGAACGTCGGCAAAGTCTACGTTGATCATACCATGCTCAGTGATCAAATCACTGATACCCTGGACCGCATCGTACAGGACCCGGTCTGCTAACTTGAAGGCATCCATCATCGTTGTATTAGCATCACTGATTGCGAGAAGCCGCTGATTTGGAATCACGACGAGGGTGTCGACCTCTGCAGCAAGAGCCTCAATTCCAGCTTCGGCGCGCCGACCGCGAGCCTTACCTTCAAAGTTAAAGGGTTTGGTAACAACCCCAACAGTGAGTGCGCCAGCTTCACGCGCAGCGCGAGCGAAGACAGGTGCTGCGCCTGTACCTGTACCACCACCCATACCGGCAGTGATGAACACCATATCGGCGCCGCTCATCAATTCATTTATCATCCGCTGATCTT
>JBMYRY010000272.1:0-4527 GCA_049602795.1 Bradymonadia bacterium | reverse complement strand
GCTCGCCATGGCGGGTGTATGCACAATCGTTCGTCGATGAGCTGGGGTTCAAAATATGCTTTCCATCCCTCTTTCCAGGAGTTGTCTGAGATGCTTTCGGTGTGGATCGATATCCGCTCAAGATTTAATTGTTCGCTGATTTGATTCACTTCGCTCTCAAGGGTATCAGGTGGCGAACCTTCGAATGAGGCGACCACCCGTAATTTGTCCGTGTCTAGCCACTTAGACATGGTGGTTTCATCACGTGTCTCTATGGGGTGGTCCAGTGCTTGCGCCAATAACCAGGCGAACGTATCCGCAAGGTCTGCAGGGATGGCAAATGTGCATTTAGTCCAATTTGAGTGCATCTTTGGTCTCTCCATCACAGGGTCTCGTCGCCTAAGGTCTTTAGTGCCTCTCTTAATTCGATTGTGGCGGTGTGTTCGGGAAATAGTCCATTCCATAAGGACTTTGTCAGCCAATCACGCCCAGGCTCCCACAGTCTTTGTTGCATCCAGAGCACTGATGTGGACGCAGCATTGATCTCTGCTTCATTCTTGAGGACCGCTCCGCGAAGCGCGGTGGCAAGCGCGGTGGAGTCTGGCGTATTTTTCAGCAAGAAACGCTTAAGCCGAACCAGCATTTTGCCAGGTTTTTCTGGATGAGAGTTTTCGAAACTGAGTGTATCTACGCCGATGAGGTACGGTGAGCGTTCGACAGAGCATTGCGCAGGGGCTTTTTGCTGAACAAGATAGAGGCAGACCGCATCTAGAATAATCCGACGTCGGGGTGAGAGATTGAGTAATGGTACGTAGGCTTTATCGGGCGTGGTGATGATCTCTCCCTCGGTAAGCTTATGCGCGAGATTTGTGGATAATGCATGCAGGTTGGACCAACTCAACCGGGGGGTGTAGGGGGACCATCGATTCAGATGAGGTGCAATTGCATTGGCATCTAGGGGCCCGGCTGCAAAGAACTGAAAAGGAGGCATATGAGCGAGTAGGCTCTGCCACCATCGCCGAGCTGAGGATGAATTTTGCCCAACCACAATGTGAGTACCCGTTGATTGCGTGTGAATGCCTTCGTTCAACAAAGTCTCCAGACCATGGGTCGCAGCCCGAGGTGCTGTATTCGCGGTCAATGGAACAGTCAGATTTGTCGCACTGCAGTTTTGCTTCAAAATATCTGACCAGTTGTCGAGTACGCTTTTGAGCTGCTTGACGGGAAATTGAGCTTGGAGATTGAGAGTGCCTTGTTGGAAGTCTACAGAAAGGTCATGAAGGCTATTCGCCTCTATGCAATCCGCGACTACCTGCTTAATTGTTGGCGTAAGTCTATCTCGCAATTCTGATGGTAGCCCGATGACGAGTCGCAGTGACTGGTGGCGGTGTGGACGTTGATGAAAAAGCAGAATGTCCGCACGAGGTGAGGCGACGATGGGTGAGGCGCCGTTGTTGATTTCTCTTAATTGTTCAGCAAGGGCCTCTTCGAAGAATGCCATTTCAAAATTAGGAGTGCCAACAACGTCTTTGGACAAGCCGACTTCCACCAAAAGACTATTGGGCTGCAGGTGCGTCTCAATCGCGTCATTCCAGTCGTGATAACTCATCCGGCTTAACTGGTCATACCAACGGCTCTGGGCTTGAGAACCGTAGAATAGCGTTGTGCGGCTTAAGCGTTCAGCGTGAGCGTCAACCTCGTCACCTTCATGAATATAAGCCGCTTCGAGCGACGCACGGGCCGCCAGAAAGTGACTTGGCGAACGCCATTCTTCTCGAATGCACACCTCGTCAATGAGTTTGAGCAGCACCTCTTTCACATTTTCAGTTCGAGCTACTCGACTCACTTCGAGAAAAAATTCGTGGGGCGTCGAACTGGGGGTGAGGTGAACCTGCGCATGTTCTTTATTCGATAAAGCCAGCCGAAGTGCCTCGGTAATCAATTCAAAGGTTGCCAATGTCTCGGGGTCTTCTAGCTGAAGAGGAACTTTGATTTTGATTGTTCCCGGACCGCTGCTTTGAAATGTTTGTAGTCTTGACTGAGCGCGCGCTGAGGACGTAGACGCCTTGTGCTGAGGTAACTGGTCAGACCGCGTGATCTTCCTAATCGCTGGGGTTAGGTTTTCAATTGATTGTGCGGTCCCGACAATTGCAGCGAGTTGGAATTGGTCGTTCGATAATGTCTCTGCGAGTCGAGAGATAAGAGATGCTGCGCCGCTACCGGCGTTGACCCATGTCTTCAAACAGCCGGGTTGCTTCGCAAGCGCATCGATTGTCTGAGACACCTCATGCTCGAATCCACTTACAGCGATCCCCAAAGCCTCAGAACGGATTCTTAGTTGGATCGGTAGTGGTGAGCTCGCACAAATCGCTGCATCCGGAGAGCCTGTTTTCTTCAACTCGTCTTTCGAGGTCCAGAGTTGCAAATGAACGGTCGACCCAAGATGTCTCACCACTTTGACCATGTTTGGTTCAGCGGAGACGGAGGTCGAAGTCGATTGCTTAGCAACACCACCACAAGCGGCGATAAAAATCAGAAACGGGGTCATGCAGACACGAAGAAAGAGCGTGTCATATGGCTGGATTGTCACAAGATTACATACCACTCAGGATACGCCATTGACCATTCTCTTTTCTGAGATTGAGTCGGTTTTTGTCAGCCGATGTCTGCCATCGCTCTTGACCAGCAACAACGAAGAGATACTGACCCCGGTACTCTAGATCTACCCGAGCGGTATCTTTCGTGACTTGAATATCGGTGATGTCGATCTCGTACTTAACGGCTTTCACGTTTTCCTTAAGCTCAGATAGAACTTTCTCAAAGCCCTGTCGGTCGTAATCATCAGATGGGTCGACCGTCGTACTTGCATTCTCATAATAACTAGAACTTGCCAAAGCTCGGAGACCGTCAGTGTCACGGTTGACAACCGCGATTCTGTATCGCTCTACAGCATCGGCGACCGATTGTTTTTCCGCGGTATACGCTACTTCAGTGCCTTTGATGTACTTTGGGCTACAGCCGAACACGGCCAGGTAGAGTCCGCCGATAAGTGTAAGTCGAATGAGTGGTCGTAATTGAATCATATCTAAAGCTCCTAGTCGTACAGAAGTAAACCACCTCTTTGCGGCATCTATTCCTGATGATGCACATCATGGTGAGGCTTTGAGTGATTGTCAATCTCCAACGGACAGGAAAATGCCTCTAGGTGTTTGGTCTTGGCAAAAAATCGAGCGCGTCGCCTCCAGGTCTGGAGATGTTCGACTTCGCCTTGGGTGAGCAGCGGTTCAAACGTCTTCATCAAGTCGGCATATGTTCGTGCGGCGGCGTCATAACACTGATTACGAAATTGAATGGTTGATAGTAATCGCTCGATTTCAAGTTTAAGCGAGTTCGAAAGTGATACGGCACGGAGTTCGATGAGCATACGATAGGCTGATAGGTCTTGTTTAGCGCTGAAGAGTTGTCGAGCTCTCAAATACTGAATGTTTTCATCATCGGGGAATGAACGCTGGAGCGTTTGAATCGAGTGTTTAGCAGCGATTCGATCTTTACTGAAACTGAGGAATTTGATGATGCCTTTGGCGCTTTTCGGCCGTGTGGTTGAGGTCAGCTTAATCTCAAGTCGCCTTATTCTAGATTGATTGAATGCCTCTTCGAGGAGAGTGCGATAGGTCTCTTGCGCTGAATCAAAATGACCGCTCAGTACATCAAGGTCGGCCAGCCATTCTCTTGCCAGGTTTCGAGACATTTGCCCAATAGCAGAATGTGTGCTGAGCCGCTCGGCTTCTGCTCGTGCTGCACTCAGGTCGTGTTGGATGCTGTAGTGTTCCAATCGGCGCATTAAGGTCCACCGGTCATTTGGGCTGAAAGTGAGGAGGGTATTCATCAATGTGAGTGCGTGACTGTGATCTTTTTGGCGAGTCGCTTGGCGAATCTCCTCTCGGAGTGATGAAATTTCGTGAGCACAAACTCGTCTAAAAATCGACGGGCGATCAAAGTAAGCTCGAGCGGCGATAATGCTTTTTGGGTCAAGCGGTACTTCATTTAGGAACGTACGCCAGCCCTCCAGCAATGTATTTAGGCTGACTGGTCCGGACCATTCTCCGGTGCGATACCAAGACTTCACAGCGTCCAGACCGTGTTGTCGTTCGGTATAGCGGATTAACGAGCCACAGGTGGTGTAGGCGGTCCGAGCTGAACTGCTGTAAAATCCGTCTGGTCGAAGAAGCCTACTTACGTCTGGTCGTTTGCCGATTTGCTCCAAAGCTGCGGTCCATTCATGAAGACTAAGCCGTTGGTCTCTAGGACTATATGCCTCAGCCAATCCTTCCGTTAGGGCCATATTGGGCAGTCCTAAGCGGTTTTTGGCAATCTTCAGAGGAGGTGCACCTAATTCTGCTGCGAAAAGATGAATTAACTCATGACGAATGACGGAGTCGCCGACATACGGTGCATCCACGTGAAACCCATATTGCCATGGCTTCGCAATGCGTGTGTTCCTTGCTCCCATGAGGCGTTTTTTTTGATTCATAGATTGGTAGAAATAAA